>NC_000959.1 GCF_000008565.1 Deinococcus radiodurans R1 = ATCC 13939 = DSM 20539
CCCAGGGCAGACTCCTATTGTATCCAGCGAAGTTTGCGATAACCAGCGGAACTTCGATGACTATTTCCACGAATGTGCTCGCCTCCTAGAAGGTATTCAGGTTCAACGGACGCTGAGATACTCCCATACGTCGTCGAAGCTGAACCTTCGTCTCCGGTCGTGCATCTCGATATCAGTCAAGCCAACCGTGATGAAAGCGTCTTCACTCAAGCGCAGCAATTCTGCCCGCACCGCAAAAATGTCCGTCAGCACCTATCATTTGGTAAAGGTGAACATGCCTGTTTGGGGCAATCCTTAGTGTATACAATCTGTAGGGTAATGGCTCACGCCCTCGAACTGCTTTCAGCTCCAGCGGGTCAGCGTACCGATCAGGTTTCACAGTGAACCGCACAACCGTACATCTGGACGAATCTGTGAACGGTCTCGTACCACATGAGCCAGTTTTTGAACGTGTAGGGGATGACCGCCTAGTGTGGCAGTATCTAGAACATAAATGCCCCCGTCCTCTAGGGCCCCTAGCTCAGTCCATCTATCCGACGCTATTCCGCAGTTTTACTGCCGCCTTCCGTGATATGGGTTTTCAACGGGGCGCAGCTNACGTTTTCTTTTCCACCGCGGTTACGTTTACAGCCACTTCATTCTGCCTGAAGGCAGTCCGGTTACAGGCAACCCGTCATCTCCTACTCCTACGGAACGGTGGAATGCCGAATGGAAGCCGTACATTATGTCACATCTTGTGCGCCTAGAGGACATTTCTCTCACCGGAATACCTGATGATGAACTGGGGCGTCTACTGCAGGAAATAATTGAGCTGTGCGGATATGCCTGGGATGTCCACCACCGGCTCACCTATCCGGAAGTTGAAGCGTTCTACAACTGGTGCCGTATCAATATCGCCGGAGTGACGAACGAAGAACTTCACGAGTTATTTCTTGGTCAGGATTTCCTCTCTTTAAGGCAAGCGCGTGGCTTTTGGAAACTGGCACATATTGCGTCCTCGCTGACAGAGGGTTGCGTTGAGGAAGACTCTGATTGGGCAACACAACCACAGTTCCTTGCCGAGCTAAGTCAGTTCGTCTCTAAACATGGCCTATACCTTACAACGTACTGCGATATCGGCCGTCCTTCCTGGGAAGAGGATCCTTCTGCAATCGTAGCCATAGTGAAGCGTTACATGGCAGCAAATCTGCCTGACCCCTCCCTGCGAATCGAGCAACAGATCTTAAAACGCCAAGAACGATGTCAGGTACTTTCGGCGGCTTTACCAATCGACAAGCGGCCCGAATTTGATCGGCTGTACCTCAGTGCGTTTTCGAGCCTGCATTTGCGTGAAGACCACGTCGAGTGGATAGAGCAGCGCCCTCTGGCGTTGCTCAGACGTGTCTGCAAGGCTTTTGGCATCCGGTTGCACGCTCTTGGACTGATTGAAGACCCATTGGACTGCGCGTACTTTACGTTGACAGAACTGTACCAATTTGCGTGCGGCATTTCGATCGCCCAGGCTCTAAGGGAACTCCCTGCTCGGAAGAGCAGTTACGAAAGTGACTTGAAGTTCAAACCTCCTAGATTTATCCGAGAAGCGCCACGTTCCAGTCCTGATGATGTCTCGAAGCTGTTGAAGGGCATGGGAATATCACGTGGAACAGTCAGCGGTCGCGTCTGCTCAGTACGTTCCGTGGGGGAAGCGTTTGAGAAGTTATCTTGGGGAGACATTCTGGTCTGCCCCGAAATCGGGCCTGACTGGACACCCTTGTTCTCTATCGCCGGAGGGCTGGTAATAGAATCATTTGCGGGCGGAATGCTGTCGCATGCGGCTCTGGTGGCACGTGAATACCGAATTCCCGCAATCCTTGGAATCAAGAGTGCCTGCTCGCTCCTTGATGGTCGATACGTGGACTTGGATGGGACAACCGGTTTAGTGGAGATAGGGAGACGCTTTGAATCAATGTGATGATTGCAAAAACTCACTTTTATGCGACAGTGGTTGTTTACCTTCAATACTCCCACTAGAGTTGGTCGATCGCACAATGCTAGAACGAGTGGGTGGAAAAGCAGCAAATCTTGGAGAAATAGCTGGGATGGGATTTGAGATCCCAAACGGATGTGTAATTACTATTGACGTTTTCGATGCTGCACTCAATGCAGTATCGTTACCAGTGGGAGGCAAGCGATACGGCTTTAGCTTTATGAATCTTCACTTCCCGCAAGATCTTTATCCACATCTCAAGGAGTGGGCAGAGCGACTGGCTGGGCCCGTAGCGGTGCGTTCCTCTGCTGTTTTCGAAGATTCTGACCAGGCTTCGTACGCTGGCCAACTCTCCAGCATTCTTAATGTAGAGGGTTTTGACCAAATCGTCGTAGCCGTCGAAGAATGTTGGCACTCTATCTTTGGACAGCGTGTTAAGACGTACAGCAAGTTACATAACGATGGGATTGATAGGTTACGGATGGCCGTAATCGTGCAGGAACAGGTCTTTCCCAAAGCTGCTGGGGTAATGTTCACCGCGCACCCGATCACTGGTAATCCTGAACACACTGTAATCGAAGCGGTAAGCGGCATCGGGAATAAACTTGTTGATGGAGTCGGCACACCTAATCACTGGGTTATCGATAGAAATTCTCGTGAGGTGATTGAATCACACATTTTCAATTATGTAGATGTGTCTGAGGCTGAGTTGAAGGCCCTTCACGACCTCGGCATCAAAGTCCAAACTCTTTTCGGAAAACCCCAGGACATTGAATGGGCACTGAAAGATGGAAAACCTTTGGTCTTGCAGTGCCGTCCAATCACATCCATGTAGATGTCGACATGGTTCTGTCAACTTTGTGTGTTGCGCTAAGCCGTGGGAAGCTGGGCGTGTCACTCCCACTCGGGCCAATAAACCTGCTGGCAACTTCGATCCTCAAGATCGTGGATAAAATCGTGGTCGGCCCGAGACCCTTTTAATCAGACGCGACAGTATGAATCGGACACCAAGCCTGCACGCAAATTATTGACTCCGGCACGACTTGGAGACGCGAGGTAAACTTAGGAGGTGCTGCGCGTCTGGCGACCCTCCACTTTGACTCGTGACCAGCTGGAAGAACGACGGCTGTATGCTCAGCAGCTCCTCGCCGCAGTGAGGTCAATGCCAAGGAGATCGCGGCTTCGGTCGGCGTTTCCGAAAGTACAGTCCGCACCTGGAAACAGCGTCTCCGAGAACGAGGCAGCCTCCAGGCCACCCGAGCGGCTGGGCCTTCACCGCGCCTGAGGCCAGAACAGCGCACGCAACTGGGGGAGATCCTGCGCGCAGGACCGCTGGCCGCCGGTTATCCCGACGCGCGTTGGACGACCTCCCGCGTGCGGGAGGTCATTGGCCTGCAATTTGAGGTGTGGTACCACGCCGATCACGTCAGGAAGTTGCTTCACCAGCTTGGCTTCAGTCCTCAGAAGCCAGAATCGCGTGCCTTGGAACGCGATGAGCAGGCGGTTCAGACCTGGGTCGAGCAGACGCTCCCCAGCTTGAAAAAAAAAGGTTGAGCAGGGTATGACTCTCGTCTTCCTCGATGAAAGTGGCTTCAGCCTGAAACCGACGGTGACCCGGACTTGGGCCGCCCGAGGACAAACGCCGATCATCACGGCCAAAGCCAGTTGGGACAAGCTCTCGACTATTGGTGCGATAACGACTACGGGCCAGTTCTTACAACAGACCTACCCAGGCGCCATTCGAGGCCAGCAGGTCGTGGCGTTCTGCCGACATCTCCTCCGCCACGTCCAAGGCAAGCTCGTTGTGTTGATGGACAACGCTCGTATCCACAAAACGAAGGCCCTGAGGGCCTTCGTCGAGCAGCAGCCCCGTCTTACCGTCGAGTATCTCCCGCCCTACGCTCCTGAACTCAATCCCATTGAGCGGGTGTGGGCCTACATAAAAGGATCAGTCCTCGGAAACTTCTGCCCCAAAACTGTCGGTGAGTTGAAGGCAAGGCTAAACTCCGCGTGGCAACGTGTTCGTTACATTCGGCTTCCCCAGCGCCTTACTCACCGCTACTGTTCGTCTCCAACCTAAGCCGGAGTCAATAACGTCGATTGAACCAGGGCTTAACCTAGAGAAGGCCCGATTTTCCGCCATTTGCGATGAGTAATTTATGAGTCACCAAGAATCGTGCGAGAATGAGAGTTTGTGCAACGAATTTGGAGCGCTGATGCCAACAGCTTTTTGGGCTTGCAAAACTCTGTTGCACAACCGAAATCAATGGCAATTGGGTATTGCAAGCATCTAAAAAATGTGATTTGAGTTACTAGGGGAATATTTCGCACGAACTCGATTGCGTTGGTAAATGGGGTACCGCGAGAGTAGGAACCAAAATCTGCGCTAAGGAGATATTCCTGCTGTAACTGTCATTATTACAGGATTTTTTCACAGAAGGCCTGATGGAAACGGCAACGACTGGCACGGTATTTTGCTTGTCTTTAATACTTATCGCAGGAAAGACCGTACGTGTCAGTTAGGCAAACGCCAGTCTCGTGCATGAGTGAGAAAAGATCCGTCTGGAACGGCGAATTCTGGCAGCTAAATCTCTTAGCGCAGGTTCCTGTTCTTACTCTCACGTCAGGCCATTTCTTACTAAAAATTGCGAAGGTGTCAGAGACCCCGGCAAGCAGGATACAAGTGTAGCGAAGTAACCCAAAACTTGCAATGACTGACAATGAACTCGCTATTCCAAAATATGGCGCATATCACTGTTAGCTTTGCATAGACTCTCAGGCAACCCCTGCACTGTGTCAGCTTTTTAGAGCCTCATAAAGCGTATCCCTGTTCACCCCCAGCTCACGGGCAAGAACCGTCTTTTTTTCCCCAGCAGCCACCCTTGCCCGGAGTTGTTCAACCTGCTCAGGGGTCAGCGCCCGTTTGCGGCCCTTGTACTTCCCGGCCTGCTTTGCTTTAGCGATGCCTTCCCGCTGATTTTCAAGGTTCTGCGCCCGCAGGAACTCGGCCACCGCGCCCAGCATGGTCAGCAGCAGGGTATTCATCGGGTTGTCCTCACTAGTGAAGACCACGCCTTCGCGCTGGAATTCCACCCGCACCCCGCGCCCCGACAGCTCGGTGACGATACGCCGCAGGTCGTCCACATTGCGGGCCAGCCTGTCCATCGAGTGAACAATCACGGTATCGCCTTCGCGGACGTAGGCCAGCAGCTCCTGCAATCTGGGCCGTCTGGCATCCTTGCCTGATGCCTTGTCTTCAAAGATTCTGTCCAGCTCTACACCATCCAACTGACGGGCGGTGTTTTGGTCTGTGGTGGATACCCGGATATAGCCGACGCGCTGCCCTCTGGTCATGCTGCCCTCTATTTTGTCGGGATAGGGTTTAGAGTTGCCCCGACATATGTCGGAATATAGCAAAATGGATTCTATTCCGACACTCGGATGCCGATTTCATCAGGAGGCTTGCTTGTCGGGAATGGGTATACCTCAGAACGACAAAAGGATTTACCTCACTGTGCCAAGCAGGCGGCTCACATTTTCTTTCACGATTCGTTCTACCTCGCTGGCGGGAATTTGCCAAATCTTGCTCAGTCCTTCTACCACCGATTTGACGTCCCAAGGAAGCGCAGCCTGCCCATCAAGTTCGAGGAATGGCCCATCCGTTTCGGTCAACACTCGATCCCTTGGCATAGACCGGATTAAAGCTGCACCTTTTTGGGTTCTCACCATGGTGGGACCTACTGAAAACCAACACCCCAGGGAAATGGCCCGGCGCAGTTCTGTAACCGAGCCCGAGTACCAATGCAGGATGGGGGTACCGCTGCGTGGGTTGGCCTCGAGACAGTTCAAGACCTCGCTCTCAGCGCGGCGGCTATGAATAGAGAGGATTCGGCCTCCATGATCCTCGCAGCGGCGCAGGATGTGCTGAAAGACAGCGAACTGCTGAGTCCAGGTGCCACGCAAGCTGGGACTGCCGTCGAGCCCTACTTCTCCCACGAAGCGTGTTTCGGGAAGATAACGGTCAAACCATGGGAGATCGGCAGCTCGTTCGCTCACCACCTCAGGATGAAAGCCCAGGGCAGTCCACACGTGCGGACGCCCAGCGGCCAAAGCCAGAGTTCCCCGCCACGCAGCTGGCGTCGTTGTAACCGAAAGGACAGTGAGTTGCCTCTCTTCGCATGCCCGGGCCACGGCCACAGGGTCTGGATACAGATCTAGGTGAACGTGAAAGTCAATCATGGCACCTTTAGGAGGCGGTGAAGTGCCCCCAACTCCTCCATAGAACGCTTCACCATAGCCTCCATTGCTGCCCGGTCGCCGATTCGCCGGTCACTCAAGGAAGCTCCCAAAAACCGCTGCACACCTTCTTGCTCCACGGTGATGATCGCCAAGGCCAAGGAGCGGACATCATCGAAGAGTGCGTGGCTGTCGTCATTCTGGCCTAGAGGATAGAAGACATATTCCGTGCGGTCTGGCTGGCCCCAGGCGAGGAAGGCCGCCCGACGAACCTGACATGGGATGCACCGACCACAGTGCTTATAACCGAATCGTCGATAACGACCACAACTGGTTGTGGCGCTCGCCCAGCGGCTCAGCACGGTCTGATTTGCGCATTCTGTGAGCATTTCGCCCTTCGTCTTGAGGGCATACGGGTTGATCAGCGCTACGTTGAGGCCCACAGCTTGTAGGACTGCTTGAAGCTGTTGCAAGAAGACGGGATGGGCTGTCCGGGTACTCAAACTGCCGATGCGCATGGGTGTCAGAGGGGGATTCAGGGCAATAAACCCATTCTCATTGATATATATCGGCACTGCCCGTGCCTGCTGAAAACGTGTCGTGGCAGTGGCCGCTAAAACCGCATACGCCAAGAAGATCAGCGTCCGTGAACGTTGTGAGTCCTCGCCTGGGGTCGGGCATTCAGCCGCGTGATTCAGTTGCAGATGGGTCGTGCGGCCAAGGTCAGTGGCGATCTCCCTTTGCTTAGCGGCGTCTCCTGCGACCAGTTGACTCACGGCAAGGGGATTGTGCCCTTCAGCCACTAGGTCGATCATCCCTACCAAACTGTCCAATCCCCCTGAGAGCAAGGCCACGCAGTCTTCAATAAGCGGGCCAATAGGTTCTTTAGGTTGGTACTGGTATCCGCCTGGGCTGAACGTGATGCTCCAGCGATCCGTCGTCAGGTAGGCGAGCGCCTCTTCCAGCGCCCGGGCTTGAGCATTCCATAGGTCAGCATCTGTTACAGAGATGGTTAAGGACAGTTCACGCGTCCACCCATCTGGGCTTTCGCTCCTGGGAGAGGAAAGATCCGCAGCTAAAACGGACAGCGTAAAGCTCAGAAAATCCCAGGATTGGCTCGGAATCGGCCACCTCTTTCGAATCACCGCTTCCCGGAGGCTGGCACCGATGCCGACTTGATGAGTGTTCAGTCGTCGGCCATAGAGAGCAACAATTGTTGACCCGTTCGAGACCGCTGCGGGTGGGTTGGGGGTACACAGGAAATGTCTCATCCCTTTGCAAACACCTCCATGGTTAGTTCAAGAGCGCGTTGCGTGACGGCCTGCACGCTTGGAGCAGTAATTGCCTGTCCCTGGCGGCGCAACTCATCGAAGGCACCAGAGACGGTCGCTTGGACGTAGTCCCGTGCTTGACGTAGCCGATCTGTCAGCATCAAGGCACTTACTCCCTGTTGCCTAAGCGCCTGGCCGACATCGAGTTCGATGTGGAAGAAGACGTCTTGTGCTACGTACAGTTCTACGACTAGCTCGAGCTGGTCAGCAGTTAATGCAAGCAGGTCGGCCTGTGGGTGTTGGATCAGCAGTTCGGACAGCGCAGYGTTGATCGCATGCCGACTCGCTTCGGCATCAAGGGTACCGTTGACGGGCTGTACCCCTTCGATAACTGCGTCGATAATATCCTGTGCACTGCGCCCAGGTTGCAGTCTGGGATCGACTGACCGCAATTGGCCTGGGCCGGTTCCCACTGGCGGGGCCGATAGAAAGCTGAACAACCGTCCTGCGGTTGCCGAAGTGCTAGCCATGCGCTGAGCCGCCGTTTTGGAACCACCGTGACCAGATTTCACATAGGACGACATCCCAGCACGAAGCTTGGCGTTGTCACCTGACCGGGCGAATTGCCGAGGTTCTGGCGGGCGGCAGCGAACCGTGCTGTCTGAGCGACTATCGGCTCCCCCTGATCCGTAGAGGTTTCCTCCGTTGGTGGTTGTTCCGTCAGATCATCGGGCAGGGGTGGGTCACCGGGGGGTACCTCAGGGTTTTCCACCCACGTGGGAATCAACCGCACTTTCGATTTTGGCCCTTTGCTCGACTGAGAGGTACCCATAATTAAGCCCGCCTCCGTCGCTCTTGCGCTTCAATCGCATTGACAACATGCCTTGGAGCCCCCGATGTCTTCCAATCTGTGAACAGCTCTGCCGCCCAAGGCTCCCCTGAGATTTTCGGGATGAGACTAGGTTCCAGTTGAGTCATCGGCCTATTTTTCAAAAACCGCGCCAGCTTCCCAGCCTGACTGTCATGTAAGCGTGACACCGCTAAACAATCGTCCAGAATTCTTGGCGCTCCCCACCGCTCTTCTCTCTGCGCTTCTCGCAGAAGCGTGTCCATCACCATGCCCACATCACGGGGTGACAAAGCCGCGAGCTCTTGGCGCAGTTGGCCGCCGCTGCCGGGATTGGCCTTCATAGCAGTTAGAACGTCTGAGGCTGCCTTCGTGTAACCAGGGCCGTCAATGAACAGTGGTGCATTTTCTCGACCAACGTGAATGGCGGGACGGAGATCTATGTCGCTGAGGACTGGTGGAAGTGCCAACCACTTCTCGACGAACTCCTCATTCCAAGGACTTGGGAGACTTAGAGGTTCTCCCGCCAGGGCCTGGGTTTCCCATTCCTGTAGAAAACTGGGCTTGCCGTTAGGATCCAGGCCAACCTGCCGGATTAGCTCGCTCATAACGGTGGGCGTTCCCAAGCGCTCGAAGAGCAGCATTTTCGCTAGGACGTCTTCAGGAACATCAGTGCCATGGGCCGCCGCCACCGCACGCCGAATCGATAGTGCATTGAGAAAGCGTTTGATAAGCCTTGGATTTCCATCGATCCCATTGGCAGTAGCAAGTAGAGGCGCGAGGTGATCGGCGATGCGCAASGGKTCTTTAAGCGGTTCGGGAAGGTCAGGATGTTGGTTTACGATGAAATCGCCGTCTAGCCGTGTCCCGCTCCATCCCTCTCGCAGAGCCTTGTTCACGGTGGCCACCACCCGATCCTTTTTCTCTGCCTCCAACTCACTATCTTCAACCAGCAAGAGCAGCAGGTAAGCACGGACATCCTGTGTACTGAGTGGGGGCACTCGAACTGGAACCTGAATCAATTTATCAAAGTAATTGATCACTGCTGCCTCATCGTTCATGCCCTCAAAGTGCTTGCGTACAGCATGTTTGATCATGTTGTCATCAGCTGCAATTACAAAAGCGGTTCGCTTAAGGAAAAGGAACAATCGGATGGCTTCGAGCGTTGAAATTGTCGTTTCCGGGAGACAACGGTCAAGATCATCAATAAGAACCACTAATACTACGTCCAACTTTTCAAGTGCTGTTTCGAAGGAACTGCGAAGTGCTTGAATTTCCTGTGGTGGACTGGTTTGAGGGGCGGCCTTCAACAACCCACCTAGAGTGGTAACAGCTTGCCCCATTACCTTCTCCGCTCCCTCAATATCTTTCCCTTCTATCTTTCCGTCTCTGAGTCCGCTAATGGCAGAGGCAATCTCCCCAATCAAACCAACAGGAGGCAGGCCAAACGCTGCAGCTCCAAGGTGGGCAGCTACCCGTGCTCCCCGCATCCAATTAATGCGGCTGACAAAGTCTTTGACGTGATCCATGCCAGTTTTCTGACGTTCTGCTTCCGCGGTCAATTCACGGGCAATAACATCCATCAAGGCGGCACGTGCGTCGTCATACCCCTGATATAGCCAGGCGTTAAACTCGACGAACACCATTTTGGGCGTTGCGGTACCAGATCTGGGTGCGTTGGCGGAATTCTCCACTCCATTAGATGCTGGAAGACCGGATTGGCGTTCGTTCAGGTTACGCCGTATTAACTTGATCATAGACGACTTGCCCACACCCCAGGCACCGGATACTCCGATTGAGACGGGGTTCCCSGCAGAGCCGACGATCAGCTCGGCAACTGTGTTGGCTACACTGGTGAAATTCAGATAGTCTCTATCGGTTTCTGTATCTGCCCACATTAGCTATGCTCCTCTTTCACCATACTTGCAGCGGTCGGTATTCACATTGAGTACGCCATCTGCAAACAGGGGAATTGTTTGATATTAAACCTAGAAGTTGCTCAGCCATTTTAGAGTGGCATGGTTGCTGTTTAGTAGCACCTGAAATAATGTCATCAACGCCGCAATCCCAGTGGCTATTTTTTCAATCAATTCAGATTAACCCCATCTGGTGTTGTCAGCTCACTTCTCAGATGCTTCCTCAATCGCCTTTTCTACGGCTACCTCTTTAGCATGGTGGCGGGCGCTGATGCGGCTCCGTAACTCAGCCACATCGTAGATGGCGAGATTGCTCATCCGGGTGGCCCATGAGCGGCCCGGATGAACTTGGTCCCAGACTGAACGCTTCTGGTTGTAGCGGCCACTGCCAGGGTCATGGTTCCCGAAGCCGTCGATATGGCGATTCCAAGCTGGAACAAATTTGCTGATGAGCACGCTTTCTACCCAGGCTGAGAGGTGGAGCGTTGTGGGGACAACCTTGAAATAGAAGTCGGCCACGTCCAAGTTCTCTACCTGAGCGATAGACCGCGAGTGCTCGTACAGTCGCTTGTACAGGCTATTTTCCAGCACAGCCTTCTTTGCTCCTTCTCCAGTTCGGTCACCTTTCGGCACGGCTTTACCGATGTAGATAGGCTGGGTAAAGTTCTGCTGATTCGCGGCGGTCACTGGGATGTACAGCTCGTGTGGCCCCTTGTAGAACAGGATGTAAGCGCCTAGCAGTTGCCCCAGCTCACCTCTCATGCCTTCCAAGTCTGTGAGCGGGTAGATGTCTTGCCCATCGTAGAACTCCAGCAGGTCAGCCTCTAGGTCGGCAGGAACGTCAAACTTGCGAATCACAGTCCCTAAGGTACTGACCACCCTCAGTAGGTGACAACTTCACTTTCAGCCGCTCCTGGCGGACAAAAAGCCTGGATTAATACCTCTAGGACCGCCATGAACTGTTGGGGTTTCCACCGTAGGNCATCCACGAGATGCTGAGCACCGTGCCGCACCAGACTGACCGCTCTCCGACCATGCTTCAGAACGGGGATGGGCCAGGTCTGGCTCAGCCAGACCCCCAGGCGCAAACAGAACATCCAAGCCAATGTCACCAGTCCGAAGAGTCGCTGTAGACGGCTCCTTTCCGTCATTCCGGTTCGCTCTAAGTCAAAGCCTCGCTTTTTGAAACTGCTGAAGGTGCACTCAATCGACCAACGCTGCTTGTAGAGCTTCCAGGTCTTCCGAGCGCTGAAATCTGTGGCGATGATGANGAGGTCACCTGTAGGTGACCTCGTTGCGACCACCCGCATCAACTCCCCGAACACGAACACCTTTTCGCCGATCTCGTGAAAACGGCCGTGCTGGACATGCTCAAACCACTCTTTCCCATTCATGTCGTCCAGCATGTCGGTCTGTCGGATGCGGATCGCCCGCTTAATGCCCTGACGACGG
Source organism: Deinococcus radiodurans R1 = ATCC 13939 = DSM 20539 (assembly GCF_000008565.1). GTDB lineage: Bacteria > Deinococcota > Deinococci > Deinococcales > Deinococcaceae > Deinococcus > Deinococcus radiodurans. The sequence continues at coordinate 11,689 of NC_000959.1, forward strand.
AGAAAGCGGAACCATTCCGCACCGATAAACTCACGATCGGCCACCAGGCCCAGCCAGCGTTTCGCTGGCAGGACCTGGAGCAGCTTCAACACCAGCCACATCCGGGCGTACGTGTGACTGTTCCCGGACTCGTCGAGGGGCACCCAGATCAGCGGCAGAGTGAAGCCGTGAACCACGGCTCCAAGCACCAGAAAGTTGATGGGGGTCTCCCCGTGCTCCCAGTTCGTGCGGTCCAGGAGGTGGTTTAAGGAAGCTGCTACGAAGCGCAAAGTGAGGAGTTTCCCGAGGCAGAATCAGGCGGATTGTTGGGCTTCCAATCTGCACAGCACCCGCTCCAGCGCCCGTGCGTTGCCACTCTGGACACAGCACTCACAGATACAGACATCCAAGTCTCGATACACTCGCCAGCCCTTTGTCCCAGCGACCTCCCACGCCTCCTCTTCATTCGCCTGCCGGGCTGTGCTGTCGCCGCAGNKTCACAGAGAAGGTACACGCCCTGACCCTGGGGTCTGACGTGATTGCGGGTTCGCCAGGCCGCTACCCCATCGAGGTGCGAGGAGACGGAAGACAACAGGGGGCTGGCCTTTCCCGCTCGCGCATCCTCAACAATGCGCGCTGTACGCGACTGCATCCGGCGCATCAGTTCCGTGCCAGCCTGATCCATCGTGTAGACCGGCACATGCATGCCCTGGACATAGGCATGACCCACGATCACATGGTCCGGGAAGGCGGCGCGGAGCCAGTCTTCCAGGTGATCGAGGGCTTCCCGGTAGGTCCGCTCAGCGATCWNGAGAAGCGTCGCGTTCGTCCCCGAACCGTAAGCAGTGGGTCAGCGTCGGGCCCCACAATACGCGCCATTCCCGTACGCACGCTTGCAGCCGCAAGAAGTCAGGTTCAGACACCCGCTCAAGCCCCAGCAGCATCACGTCGGCGGTACTCATTCTGTGAGAAGCATAGCCGTGGATGAAAGCCGTTTAAAGGTAGAAATCTACTGGTAGTCTTCTCCCACACCTTTGTGTGCGGTAGAAAAYTCGGCTGACCAGTCCCGCAATTCCTGACAGAATTACGTTATCCGCGTATTTCTCAGATTCGCCGGGAGGTCTCCTTGCTGGTCCGCAATGCACAGCTCCAGGTCGTCAGCACCCAACCCCTCATCGCCCGCTTGCTCGAAGATGCGCTCCATGCCCGTCTCCCTGAATTTCCGGCCGCCTCGCTGGTCCTGGACTGGCCGGTCGGCTTTGCCTTTCAGGTTGTGACGCCAGAATCGGCGGCCAGTAGCTTCGTCCTGACCCAGAACGCCTGTCCCGAGTACCTCGATGATCTGTGGAACCTGGGCCTGCTGGGCTTGGCGTACCGGAGCCGCACCCTGGAGGAACTCGCGGAGTTACTGCGGCGTGCAGAAACCCAGGAGCGGGTCCGCTTGACGCCTGCTCAGCGCTCTCCTTTGACGCCAGCGGAAGGGGACTTGCTGCGCCTGGTAGCACGCGGTCTCGCCAACAAGGAAATTGCCCGTGAGTTGGGGATTGCCAACCAGACGGTGCAGAACGGGTTGACGCGCGTGTTTCAGAAACTTGGTTGCGACGGGCGCAGTGAAGCCATCCTGCACTACTGGGGGCTGACGGCTGCGACCAAAGAGCCTCTCTGAATGCAGTTTGTTGCCTGAGCCTGCAATCGAACTCCCATGACGGCACCGCTCCTGATTCAAGGAGCGGTGCCTCCGTCTTTAAAAGCGGTCGCCTATCCACAACGACGTGAGCGCACGGAACAGGGAGAAATCCGCCGGTAGCTCTGGACCAAAATTCCGGTAGAAACCGTTCTTTCGCACGAATTATGTCCAAAGCATACTCATTCGTGAGGTGGCCGCTTCGCTCAGCGTTGAGAACGACGGTCTCAACACGGTTCTCGCTCTTTCATGACCCATTTTTGGGAAAGGAACAGACCATGCCTTACGACGTTTTGATTGATCCTGGACACGGTGGCGCCGACAGTGGCGCGGTAAATTCGAAGACCAACACTTTGGAAAAGAACTTGAACATGGATTCGTCTCTGTCTGTGGAGTATTTCCTCGGCCAACGCGGCAGGACGACGAAAATGACCCGCACCACGGATGTCGATATTGACAACTACCAGCGCGCCTACCAGGGCGTCAGGGAAGGTGCCAAGATTTTCGTCTCGGTGCACCATGACTCTGCCGAGGTCGGCCGCTCGCTGGTGTACCACGACAACAAGGCTGAATCGATTCGCCTCGCGAACAAGGTGGCAGGCTACATGGGGGGTATCTCGGTCGTGAGCATGAACCAGAGTCCCCACGGCCGCCTCTACATCGCTGATTTCACGACCGGGCCGTCCATCCTGATCGAGATGGGGCCAACTCGCCCTTACACCCGTGATGAGCGGATCGCACGCTGTCAGCTGCGGCCAACGCCATCGCGGACTTCATCGCCAACAACTTCTCGTAAACTTTCCTGAAAGATGCGGGCAGCCTGTGGCTGCCCGCATCTNTTTTCTGTTATGTCAGGCCAATGAGCACCGTCCGGTAACTTTTTCCGTTGGAGAATTTGAGCGTTACGAGATAGCTGGTGAGATAATATCTGCTGCCATAACGCTTTTTCGCTTCTCTACGTAAGCGACCTTGAGCATCGTCAAGCTTGAGAATAATCCGGTTGCTCTCAACCCTCCAGCCTGGCGTGCTCCCGGACTTATTGAGTACAAAGGACTGATGGCCCAGCATGTCGCACTGACGCTCATCGCAGGCGTTGGTCTGATGCACGTAGGTCACGGTGACGCTGACTGGCACCACCATCTGGGTGGTACGCACGTATTCATCACTGCCGATCACCCCGTATAGCCCATCTGAGGCTTGCAGAAGATGCTGGCTGCGCGGCTGCACCTGGTAGATCAGCCGAAAGCTACCGTCTCGAAGCGTAGAAGGGCCAGCCATGCCGCCCGTCAGACCCACACTGGAAAGCAGCAAAGCGCTGGTACAGGCACCTGTACGCCATACCTTAATCATAACCGCAGCATAAAGCAGTCGTCTCTCCCTTCTTTTGGGTGACGCCGCTGGCTGCTGCAAGCTCTGATAATGGGGAGATTTCACGTCTTGTGGTGCTGTCGATAGGCAGATGGTATGGGAGACCGGCCAGCCTCAGCTCTCTAAGTCCAGGAGGAATAACGATGCGTAGAACCGTACGGCTCGCTCTATTTCAGTTTTTGGTCGCCACGCTGGCGAGTTTCACGCCTACCCTCGCCGCTAAGCCGAGCATGCAGTGGGCAGTGACGCGAAGCGCCACCCCGGCACCTTCTTCTGTTACCACCGATTCCACTCGGGTATATCTGGTGGAAGGCCAGCGTCTTCAAGCCCGGCGACTGTCCGACGGTAAGTTAATCTGGCAAGCGGGAACTGGGATCAGCTCGCCCCTTGTGGTCGAACGGGGCATAGTCTACGTCACAGGTCGGGCTCGCGAAGTCTTCGCTTTTAATGCGACTGACGGGCGAAAGCTCTGGTCCACGGTACTTACAGGCGTGCCAGAGCAGTCACATGGCGGGTGGGCAGATACTCTCTCAGTTGACCACGGTATGCTCTTGGTTGCCTCCACACGAGGGATCTGGGGGGTAAACGCACGGACGGGCCAGCAACGGTGGTTTCGCGAACTTCTTGATGCACGTGGCCCCTTAGTTCAGCTAGGGAGCATCACGGTCTGGCAGGTCTCTACGCCTCTCAAGAGTTTCACGTTCGGCTTGCAATCGGAGACCGGCCGAGAAGTCTGGAGGGTGCAGACCGGGGCGACACCACTTCTTCAGGAAGATAAGTACGTGTTCGTGACGGTCCCCGGTTCCCCGAGTGCTTACCGCATGATCGATGTCCCGAGCGGTCGCAGTATTCGGGTGGATCACAACTTCAGAGTTGGTGCCCCTTCAGGACAGCAACCGGCTCAGGGAACACCTGGAGAGCTATTTGTGACAGGGATGGAGGTTTGCGTCCGCGTGACAAACGGTGAGGTTGACCGATTGAATTGCGTGAACCGGCAGCAGGGCCGGAGGACCGGAGGAGAGGCAGATTTATTGAGGCAAGCGCTGGGTGAGCACCCTGTAAAAGTGCGTCGTCTCTTGAATGCCAGTCTTCCCTCTGGCTGTGTGGGCACAGCAGTCAAGACCGCTGTAGGGGTCGTGCTGGTCGATGCACCGGACATGACTAAGACCCGGCTTTCTCAATTGCCGTCTCGGGCGTTTGCCTGCTTCTTCCCTGTAAGCAACACCTTGAAGGTTGTTCCGGTAGGGGGGCAACTCATTGCCATTGACGAGAAAGGCAGACAAGTCTGGGTGGTTAACGTTCAGGGGAGAGTCCAGCAGGTCATTCCTGTGGATGGGCGCTTATTGGTCGCCACCAGTGCTGAACTCCGCATACTCTCCTGGCCGTGAGCACACGAGGTANGGCCGCACTCCTGAGGAGTGCGGCCCCATTACAGCCAACTTCAGCTAATGATGCCGACCATGGTCTTGACTTGCGGCCGTCGCCCGCATTCCGGAACTCTGCACACAGCATCTGAGCTGAGCCGCTCGAGTCCAGGAAAATGCCGTCGAGGGCACCGAGGGTCTGTTTAATGGCTTGGCGGAACTGCCCGGCGGTGGCTCCAAGCTGGCCACTCGCGGTCATAACGAGGTAGACATAACCCGCCTCGTTGTATACCAGGCCTGCACGCTGGATCACGCCGTCGGGGTTAGGGAGGTTTTGCTGTGTGACTGCGATGTCCCTCCAGTTGGCGTCGTTCTGGAGGCTCATGCTCACGCCGCCCTGCGCCCAGTAATTGCTACGGTTGGTCACCGAAATTTGGCTGGCGTTACTCACAACGCGGACCCCGATGGTTCGGCTCACGGTGTCGTGGAAGACGGTTCCGCGCGCATAGCCCACATTGGCCCAGCCGCTGCCGTAGCTTGTGTCTTGATAAATTAGGCTGCCAACAGGAACGTCGTTGTTGACGGTCAGGGAAAGGAGGGGTTGACTTTCAATGGGCTCTCCGAGAATGTAAAAACCCCCGTTGATTCCGTAATGTCCGCTGGCGGTTACATTGCTGTTGATGCGTCGCAGAACGATATTGCTGGCCGTGGTCTTCATATAGTGAAGTGTGATGCCGTTGTACGTTGCTTTTCCGTAGACGTAAGCCATGTTGTTTCTCCTTGAGATGAAGTACTGAAGCGGCCGCTTCGAGAGTTAGTATGCTTCTGGCGTAGTTTTCCTGCGAGAGTGTTTTCTACCGTAATCTCAAGGAGAACTCCTGTGAGACTTCTCCTTGGGCTCGAGGATCTAGAGTGCCGAGTCTCTGCTTGGTATTGGCACTTCCCTCAATGCTGGTGGGAGGTGTACCCTGCGGTGCCCCTACAGCACGCGCCATGGTGACCGACACTTCTCTGGAAGTACCGTCACTGCCGATTCCCGGCACTTTTTCAGGGAGGCTCCATGCAGCAGCGCTGGACCATCGACGAACTCATCGACACCTGGACGCTGCTGCCCACCGAGACCGACCTGCTGCGGAACAAGACCGGCCCCACCCGCCTGGGCTTCGCCGTCATGCTCAAGGCCTTCCAGCACGAGGGCCGTTTCCCCTACAACACCCATGAGGTGCCCGAAGCCGTCGTTGAGTACGTCGCCCGGCAGGTCGGCGTGGCGACCGACGAGTACCGGGCCTTCAATTGGCGCAGCCGCAACAGCAGCTACCAGCGTCAGGACATCCGGGCGTTCTGTGGGTTCCGCGAGTTCATTACCGAGGATGCGGGCACGCTGACGGACTGGCTGAGCCAGTCCGTCGTTCCGCACGAGGCACACTCCGGCGCTGTGACCGAAGCTGCTCTGCGCTGGCTCCGCGAGAACGGTATCGAGCCGCCCAGCCCCGGGCGGCTCCAGCGGTTCGTGGACGCGGCGGAACGGCACTATGACCTGCGCCTGTGTCAGACCATCCACGACCGCTTGAGCACCGATCACCGGGCAGGGCTGGAGGCGCTGCTGAGGCTGACGGTATTGGAGGAAGACCAGCCGGAAGACCACGAGGGCCAAGGCCCTCGTGGCTCAGCCCTGCAACACTGCGGACCAACTCCGAGAAACGCGGTGTGGAGAGCGTGGAAGAGCAGATCGAGAAACTGCGCCTGCTTCGCCGGTTGAAGCTCCCCCAGACGCTTTTCGCGGACGTGGCCCCCCACGTCCTGACCCGTTACCGCGAGCGGGCCTCCAACGAGTCCCCCAGTCACTTTCGTGCCCAGATCCCACCTGTGCGTCTCACGCTCCTGGCCGCTTTCTGTGCTGCGCGTGCCGCCGAGTTGACTGATGCCCTGGTGACGCACCTGATGGACATGGTTCACCACATCAACGTCAAAGCCGAGCGGCGGGTCGAGCGCAACTTCGTGGCCGAGTTCCGGCGGGTCCATAACAAGGACCGCATTCTGGAGCGGCTGCTGGAGGCCGCGCTGGGGAGTCCCGACGGCACCGTACGTGAGGTGCTGTTCCCAGTGGTGGACGAGCAGACCCTGCGTGACCTGCTGCGTGAGTACAAGGAGAAGGGAGGCTTCCGGCAGCAGGTCCACACCATCGTGCGCGGCACCTACCGCAGCCACTACCGGCGGATGATCCCCTGGCTGCTCACCGAACTGTCGTTCCGGTCCAACAATCACCGGCACCAGCCGGTGATCGACGCCCTGAGCCTGCTGGGGCGGTATGTGGACAGCAACGCGAGAATCTACCCGTCCGAGGAACACATCCCGGTCGGTGGCGTGATCGACCGGAACATCCGTGACCTGATTCTCGAACGGGGGCCGGATGGTGGAACGCGCGTCAACCGCGTGAATTACGAGCTGTGCGTCCTGTCCGCGCTGCGGGACGCTCTGCGTTCCCGCGAAATCTGGGTGGTCGGGGCCGACAAGTACCGCGACCCCGACAAGGACCTGCCCCAGGACTTCGAGGCCCGCAAGGAAAGTTACTTCCAGGCGCTGAGACAGCCGCAGGAGGTGGACACCTTCGTGCAGGGTCTGGAGCAGCAGCTCAAGGACGCCCTGGTGATGCTGCACGACGGCTTGCCGAAGAATCCTGGCGTGCGGGTGGTCGCGCGGGACGGGGGCCGCTTCGTGGTCACGCCCCTGACCCGGCAGCCGGACCCGCCCTTCTACGACACCTTGAAGGGCGAGGTGGGGCGGCAGTTCTGGAACACCCAGTTGCTCGATGTCCTGGTCGAGGTGGACCGACGTGCAGGGATTACCCCGCACTTCAAGAGCTTCATGACGCGCGAGAACATGCCGCGTGACCAGCTCCAGCAGCGCTTGCTGCTGTGCCTGTACGGCCTGGGGACGAACACGGGACTGAAGCGGGTGGCCGCCGGGCAGGACGGGGTCGGGTACTCGGACCTGAAGTACGTCCGGCGGCATTACATCCACCGCGACGCSCTGCGGGCGGCGAACGCCGNGSTGGTGAACGCCACGCTGGCCGCGCGCCGCCCGGACATCTGGGGCGAGGGGACCACCAGTTGCGCCAGTGATGCCAAGAAATACGCCGCCTGGGACGGGAACCTGCGGACGCAGCGGTCTATCCGGTACGGCGGGGACGGGGTGATGATCTACTGGCACGTCGAGAGACGGGCCAGTTGCATCTACTCCAGCATGAAGTCCTGCTCGTCGTCGGAAGTCGCCGCGATGATCGAGGGCGTGCTGCGTCACTGCACCACGCTGTCCGTCGAGAAGAACTACGTGGATACCCATGGGCAGAGCGAGCCSGGCTTCGCCTTCACGCACCTGCTGGGATTCAAACTGATGCCCCGTCTGGCGGACATCGCCCATCAGCGGCTTTACCTGCCGAATATGGCGTTCGCGGCGCAGGTGCCGAACCTCGCCGCTGTGCAGGCACAGCGGTCGATCCGCTGGGACCTCATCCGCCAGCAGTACGAGCCGATGGTCAAGTACGCGACGGCTCTGCGGCTGGGGCTGGCCGACCCCAAAGCCATTCTGCAACGCTTCACCCGGGCCAACGCCCAGCATCCGACCTACGCAGCCCTGTGCGAACTGGGGAAGGTGCTGCGGACGATCTTCGTCTGCGAGTACCTGCACCGGGAGGAGGTGCGCCGGGAGATTCACGAGGGGCTGAATGTCATCGAAACTTGGAACGGCACGACCAACTTCATCTTTTTCGGCAAGGGTGGGGAGATCAGCACCAACAACCTCGAAGGGCAGGAAATCTCCATGCTGGCGCTGCAACTGCTGCAAAACAGCCTGGTGTACGTCAACACCCTGATGATCCAGCGGGTGCTGGGCAGCGAAACTTGGCGACAGCGGATGACCGCCGAGGACTGGCGGGCCCTGTCCCCCCTGATGCACCACCACATCAACCCATACGGGGAGTTCAAACTGGACCTGACCCACAGGCTCAAGCTGGAGGTCGAGGTGGACGCATGACACAGACGCGGCGCACCGGGGCGAAGAAGAAAGCGCGTGAACTGGCGAAACTGCTGCGGGCTGAGCGGCCAGACTACGCCTACCTCAAGGAAGTGTTCCGTCATCTGCGGGCCGAACTGGAAGTGGAGGTGCCGGGACCGTCACGCCGTCTGCCGTGGGTGCCGACCGAGGAGCAGGTGCGGGCGTTCTACGAGGCGGTGTGGCGCACGCGCCGCACCGCTGACCTCGTGCTGATCAAGACCTTCCTGTACACCGGTGTACGCGTGTCCGAACTGGTGATGATGCGCCTCGCGGACGTGGACCTGGACGCCTGCCAGATCCGGGTAAACCTGGGGAAGGGGAGCAAGGACCGGGTGGTGCCGTTCCCAGCACCCTTCAAGGAGACGCTGGCGCTTCATATCGGCCAGAGACGACAACAGGGAGGAATCTACCTGTTCGAGTCGTCGTGGAAACGTCGCTACAGCGAMCGGGGCGTGCGGCGGATGTTCGAGCGGTACACGGCCCTGGCGGAGATCGACCGCAGCCTGTCGCCGCACAAGCTGCGGCATTTCCTGCTGACCTGGCTCAAGAAACAGGGCCTCGACGACGCGCTGATTCAGCCGTACAGCGGCCATGCTTCCCGGCAGTCGTTAGAAATCTACTCGCGGCTGGCGCTGGGCGAGGCCCAGCGCGAGTACGACCGGGTGATCGGGCGTTTTCCTGTATAGCTCGGGAAAGCCTTCACTTTGCGCTTGATAGCAGCTTCCTTAAACCACCCCCGTCCAGACTCAGCAAGACCTTCCCCGGTGGAAGATGGACGACGAGCAGAGCGATGAAAAAGCCCATGTCCAGCTGCTCATCCCGGAAGGTGCGGTCTGCTCGTCTCTTCTTAMCCTGCGGGGTACTCATCCCCGGCATATGGGCACTCAGGTCGTGATGATTGACGCTCCTCGCGGCAATCATCGCCAGGAGGACATCGATGAGCCGCTGGAGCGTGTCGATGCGGAGGTGACTGGCGTGCGCTTTGAAGTGCCCGGTGAGTGCGGTAGCCTGCTGGACAGCGGATTCTGTCGATTTCACACTCCCAGGAAACCGCGAACAGTCGGCCCCATCAAGCTTGATGGGGCCGACTGTTGGTTTTTGCCGTCTGGGACAGCGTCGAACCGAAGTTGTCACCTACTGAGCTGACCACCTACCCACCCAACACTTTGCATAGTTCCCGCGTGAATGCTAACTTTCCATTTGATGCAGCTACCCCGACCCCTCACCTGCACCGAGAAGCTGGTGCTGCTTTACATCGCTCTGTGTGGTGAACGGGAATACAGCGCTACCAGCCTTGCTCTCGCACTCGGGGTCAGTCGTAAGGCCAGTCATATTGCTCTGAGGCGTCTGATTTCTCTGGGGCATGTGCTGGTGCTGGAGCAACCTAGGGGGCGACGTGGTGGAAGATACAAAGTCAACTCGCACTTCGGGAGTCCAGCTCAATGACGCAACCTCTTCTCTTTGACCTGCCAACGCCACGACCTACCTACCGGGATACTGCCTTCGCTTCCAACAAGACGCTGGCGATGCACCGTTGGGTGAACTGGATTGCGGGATTCTCCTCTGAGTTTGTGCAGCACGCTCTTGAGCTGCATCTTCCTGACCCCAACCCTGAGCAAGTCGTTCTAGACCCCTTCGGCGGCGTTGGTACCACACCGATTACCGCCTTTCTGCGAGGCCACTCTGTCGTCTCCTACGACATCAACCCCTTTCCTCTGTTGGTGCAGCGGGCCAAGCTCAGAGCTATTCAGGACGTGACTCCTGCTGAATTTGCACAGCAGATTGAAGCGTTCACAGCTCACATGGCGACTGGAGGAGTACCCAAGAGCAAGGTGCCCCAGGGCTTTACCTCGCGGACGCCCTTCTACAGCGAGAAGGTGCTGGTGAAGGTGCTGCACGTTTGGGACTTCATCAACGAGGTGGCCGATGAAGACTGCGCGACNTGTTCCAGGTGGCCTTCGGAGCCACGATGGTGTCCTACTCGAACTATTCCTATGAGCCGTCATTGGGTTCCAGGGCGGCTGCCGGGAAACCTGACATCGAGGACGCTGACGTGGCCCAGGTCATGCGGGACAAGCTGCTGGAGATGCACGCCGACCTATTAGGCGTGCAGGGCATCAAGTTGGGTGGCCAGACCGCTCAGGTGTACCAAGGGTCTTTCATGCGTTCAGAGCTACCCGACTCCAGCGTTGACTTGATGGTGACCTCGCCGCCCTACCTGAACAACTATCACTACCTGCGGAATACCCGGCCTCACCTTTACTGGCTGGGCTACGCTACCAGCCCGAAGGACTTGCGGTACTTGGAATTGGACAACTACGGCAAATACTGGCAGACCGTGCGAGACGCGAAGTATCAGACCTCACTGATATTTGATTCACCTTGGCTGCAAGACCTGGTGAACCAGCTCGCGGGCGTTCAGTCAGATAGAGGCGTGTATGGCGGCCAAGGATGGGCGAACTATGCCACTGAGTATTTCAACGACACCTACCGCTTCTTGCAGAAGACGCAAGCTGTATTGCGTCCTGGCGCGAAGGCCCTGATTGTCGTCGGCAACTCTATCGTCAAAGGTACAAACCTGCCTATTGACGAGGTATTCACCCACATCGCTCAGCACTTGGGCTTCAGCGGCCACGACATCCACATGGTGCGTGATTCCCGCATCGGCTCGAGCATTGTGGGGACTGGGCTACGGTCTGAGGGGAAAGGGAGACTGTACGAGGCCGTGGTTGAACTGACCAGGTAACCACAATCACGGGCCTAACTACAGGGTCTCTTTCATCTTCCTCCCTCTATCTCTACCCTCCGCTGCCCTAAGCGCTTCCCGATGCGCCAGCGCCAACTTGGACGGCAACTTCCCTGGGTTGTACCGCCACGGCACCACATATTTGAAGACGAGCGCCTGTGCCTGCTCAGCTTTACGGTGCCGGACGCTGGTCAGCCAAATCTTGACCCGCTTGCGCACCTCACTGTCGTAAGCACTGTAAGTATCCGGCTCGACGAAGGCCCAGCGCTTGAGGGCAATCAGCTCCTTGGTGACCTGATTTACCCCTTTGATGAGTTCCGCTTCCTTCTTCCAAGCGGCGATAGTGCCTCCTGGTGAACTCTCGTAGAAGTGTTTGCGCCCGGTCATCTCGCGGATGATTTTGATTTTGAGTCTTACGAATCCCGGTTCACCTGAAGCGACAGCCTGCCCTCTTCCAAAGTCTGGTCAGCCCGCCCAGGTCGTGCTTCTGCACGACCTAACTTCTGGTCGCTGAACTCTGGCCGCCACCGGATGATGAAAGGAACCAGTCGGATGCTGGGTGCGCATCTCAAGTCTTGCAACTCGGGGAGGCCTCGGTACTTCGCTTTCCGTCCCAAGATGACCCACCCTTCTGGAACAGGAATCACCCGGCTGCCTTTGACCTGCTTTGGCCCCTCTTCCCTATGGGCCAACACGTCGGGTGATTCAGGGTCAGGGTAGAACTGGAAGTTCTGCCTCCGATATTCGGCCAGCTCCTCTTCACTCTTCCCGACCAGCGACAGGTCCTCGACGTAGCGGTCAAGTGCCCTCTCCTCCAGCTCAACCGAAGTCAGCCACCGGCTTTCCTCGGACGCTTTCTCCCCCTTCGTCCGTCTGCGTTTTGGGTCAGCTCTTTGCGCTGAAGTGAGCGGTACAAGTACACCGTGGGTGTACTTGTTGGACTGACGAAGCACCAGAATCAGAGGCCAATAATCCTCGACTCGGTAACGGTAGCGACTCCAGATGGGCACGAAAAAACTTCTCCTGTTTGGTCTTCAAAAAAAAGTTGGGTGACCACGAAGAGTCAATCGATCACTGTGTCGCTGAGGGGTGAGAAGTCCCTCTCCACAGGTCACGCGAAGTCACCACTGAGTTCCAATCACTTGCCTGGCCCCCTTCACCTGCCTGGCTCCTTGCGGAAACCAAACCGATTACTACGGTGCCTCTGTCGCTCTACTTTCCGGTGTGTTGTCCACGAGTTTGACCCCGCGTGATTCCACAAGACTCTCAGGTTTTTCGCACCCTGAGTTCCCCAGCCACTTAATCACAGTGACAGGCCGACACCTCCAGTTCTCACCAGCGATGCGTAGAACGATCCCATGTTTCCGAGCGTGTCTTCCCGAGCAGGGAGGGTGATCACGTTTTATCGCGCGACCCTTTTTTGGAGACTCCCCCGAGGTTCAGTATCCTTGCGGGCTACACCACNTTTCAGTGTGCCTTGATGTGAGGTGAAAGCCGGAAAGCCCCCCCACCTGTAGCCCGGTCTGTGACCTGTTCTTCCCCTCAGCTTCTGCATCTCTTTACCAGTTCCTAGCTGGTTCACCCTATGCTCCTCATCCAGTTCCTTAGGGGCCGTCACCTTGTGCGAGGCACCGACCTTCTCAACCTTCAGAGCAACTGCCGGAGCTGGCAGCGGTTGGCTTTGCGAAGATCAACTTCATTCCAACTTCCATCACTCAGTACATGGCGGACGACTCTGCTCACTCCCTCCAGCTCTGACCTCCTCAGCCGGAGCATGACCTAAGAGGTCATGCCGATAGACCTCCCCTTGCGGGCAGCCCCCGGCCCAAACCGTGCTGGCATCTCTTAAACGCACACGGCTTTCCAGCCTCATGACTGGACTCTCGCACCGGCTCTCACCCCGGTGTTTGACTGCGGCTCCTTGCGTAATCGAAAGGGACTCTTCGTAGTCCCTGTTAGGCTAACAGAACAAAGAATGGATTGCAGCGCCCCATACATATCCCGACTTTCTTTTATAATCCCTCCTAATCCACTTGCCTCCAATTCACCCAGAGCATAAGCTTAAGCATGGCTTCTGCTCCATCTGAACCCACTTTTCCCGTGTCTTCCTCCCAATGGCTCCAGCTTCGGGGTTTAGGCAACATGGAAACGTTGCGGCAGATGCTCAAGCTGGCTGAGGAGACCTGGGGCATTGACCTGCGGGCAGGTGCAGGAGGCGGAAGGCAAATCGGCGCAGACTTGGACGCGTTACTTGTTCGAAGTTTTGCGCGGGCGAGGAGTGAGCAGCGGGCGGTGCTGGAGGTCTGGCGTGAGCAACTTGAAGAGGTGAAGCTGCCAGTAGCCCTGACCGCTGTGACCAGACCCTACCCGGCTTCTCTGTCCTCCTCAGAGACACACCAACTCTCGCAACTCGTGTCGGCTCAAGTGCAAGCAGCCCTGCAAAATTTTTTGCAGGAGCAACGCCAACTCGCGATCACCGAACGGGATGAGCAGCGCCGACTTTGGAACCGGGAGTGGGAACACTCCCTTCACAAAGCGGAGGTCAGTTTCACTCACAAGCTGGAAGCCGTCACCGCAGAGTACGAAGCTGCTCTGCGAACCTTCGAGGCGAAGCGATTCAGCCGATGCCAAGACCCTGACCGAACTGAGTGGAGTGATGACCAACCTCATCAACTCGGTGCACTCTCTGACCCACTCCCTCAGTCAACGCCAATGGGAAGTCAGTGAAGCCAAGCAACTCAGGAGCAGCATGGAGGAACTCCTCGAGACAGGTCGCCAGATAGAGAAGCGGCACCAGCAACTTGAGAACAGAGCGCGGGCGGCGATAGCCAGTCGTCATGGGTGCAAGATGTCCTGCCGAAGTTGGTGTGGTTAGGGGTGCTTGCAGGTATAGCCGTGACCTCCTCTCTCCACCTGGTGCTGCCGACCAAGTTCCAGCTTTTTGTGGATGGTGGCCTGCTTGTACTGGCCCTGGTCTTTGGTGTGGGACTGTGGGTCTGGCTCCGGCAGAACAGAGAGGAGTGAGAGACAGTCAGTCCCTCACTCCAGTTCCTCTACGCTCGGTTGACCTCACCGCCTAACGCGGTGAGCAGATGTCTTCAGAAGTTGGGAAGCACCCAGCGGCATTCCCGCTGGTCAGTCTCCGCGAAAGCCACTGAGCCGGAGAGACGCCCCTCATCCCAACTGACGATGAGCAAGCAGTGCTCCTCAGAGACCAGACTCAGCTCATGTGCTCTCTCTATCCATTCCAACGCATCGGTCAGATTGGGCTGTCGGCGGTTCGGCCACACCAACCAGTGTCCAACCCAGTCAAGCTCGGGCTGACACTGCCGGTAAGCATCGGTGAGGCCCAGCAGGTACTCGGCAGAACAAGCTAAGGGGTCATGCTTGAGGAGTGAGCTATAACCTCCCAAGTGGGCATGGTGAATCTCAAACGGCTCGCCCCGCTTACCGAAGAGTGGGCCGCCACGGTGCTCACCGTGGCTATAGAGCACACCACGCAACTGAGCTTTCGCCGTGGGCATCACTTGGACTGTAGAAGTCGGTTCAGGTGCCTCGGCATCAGGTTGTGGAACGCGCTGACTCAAAAGCGGCAGATAGAACTGATGGGCACGCCTTAGCTCAAAGCGCTGCTGCCCAGAGACGGTAACTGGGAACGGAGTATCTTGCATTGATCCACCTCAACTGGTTTTGGATTCTGAAGGGGCTTGAGTGTCCAAGCCCGTGCCCCTTCAGAGCCGCAGTATTCCTACTTTGAGTATGTACGTCAAGTAGGAATAAAGAGGGAGGGGCCAAGATGAGGCAAGATGTAACCCATGTCTGAAGTTAGGTGGCGACTCAAAGAATTTCTGGCAGAGCGCAACCTCACCGCTTACGCCCTCTCCAAAGAGGGCGGCATCCATAGACTCAGCACGGTCTACCGAATCACAGGGAGTGACGCCCCGACCCGTGTTGACCTGCCTACACTGGCAAAAGTGCTTGATGGCCTGCGGAAGCTGACTGGAGAGGATGTCCAGATAGGAGACATCTTGGAGTACCTCCCTGATGGGAAGTAGATAGGGAGAGCAGCTCAGCCCCTATGCCTTTACTGATAGCTCGGATACAGGTCAGTCCATGCCCCCTCTCCCCTACTTGACCTATAGCTTCCTAGGGACGGCCCGATTAAATGGACATAAGAAAAAATTTCCAAAAATACATACATCTTTCTGTTTTTCTGGATATAGTCCGGAAGTATGCGTGTTTATGGGATAACTAATGTTAAGGGCGGAAGTGGAAAGACTCACGCAACCGTCCATCTAGCCTACCTTGCTTCCCAGAGAGGGGAGAGGGTGGCCGTCCTCGACCTAGACCCCACCCGCCAATCGGTGAACTGGATAGAGCTGGCTGGCCTCGGTTTGCCCGCGATGCCTCTGGACATCAAGCAGGATGATCTGGAGGGGTACATCGCTCAGCTCCGGTCAGATGGAGACTTCGACGCGGTCTTCATCGACACCCCGGCCAACGACCGGGACGCCACCCTCGAAACCCTCTTAGTTTCGGATGTGGCCCTAATTCCAGTAGGGGTCGGTACCAGTGACACGGGGATGCTCGGAACAACCGAGCGCCAGGTGAAGCGGGCACTGCAACTGCGGCCAAGTCTCAAGCCCTACATCCTGATCAACCGTGCCCGATTCGCTCCGGCCCGCGAGCGGGAGACGGAAGCCGAGTGTGCCAAGACGGGCATCCCGGTCTTGCAGAGCCGGATTCCCCTCAGGGGGAATTATCAGGCTGCTGCTGGCAAGACCCCCACGGATGAACACTATGCCGAAGTCTGGCAGGAGGTGAACGCTTGAGCCTGCCACCTCCCCCTCGTAAGAAGTCGCAGGGTTCCATGCCTTCGATGCTCGACAAGAACCGGGAAGTCGAGGACCAGCAGGCCCAGGCTGAAGCCTTGGCTCTTCCTGAACTGCCTGAGGTACCAACGACCAAAGTCACCTTTAGCCCAGTGACCCAAGATGCCTTGGATACTTTTGACGATGCTTACCGCCAATGCGTAAGCAGCGCCGTTCCCTCAAGCGCTATCACTTGGCTGATGCTCTATTCGCCAGTCTGGAGGATCCTGAGGTCGTGGCCGCCGTCATTAAGCGATTGCGCTGAACCTGAAATCCGTGTAGACCACCTAACGCTTTATTTGGCTGTGCAAGGTTGGCGAAAAGGAAAAGTAGTATTTCCGTCTGGCATCTAGGTCAGAGGCTTTGTAAGAGGGAGAAATGGCGCCTGAAACATATGACGAACAGTTAACTCGAGAACTAATGAGACTGGGAGTGACAAGCAGGCTGAAAAATGCCCCCAAGTTTCACTTTTGGGAGATAGGTGAGGGCAAGCGAGAAGCTTATAAAGGTATTGACGCTGCCCTAGTCGCCTTCCAGAGACGAGAAATGCGAGGAGAAAAGCTTAATCAGAAAGAGGAGAGAGCATACGAACAACTCAAAGAAATGTTTTATGATACTGAAATCAATCCTTATACCCATAATCTCTACAACGAGGATCAGGAAGCTTCATCGTCCAAGCCTCTAATGGTGGGGTACACCTATAAGGGGGACTCTTTCGTGCTGTCCAATCCTAAGGAAACAACGAGCAGAATTCGAGAGCACTTCCACCCCATTCGCTGGAAAGAGTTTGAAGACTACGGCGATTGGGAACTTCTTCGGGAAGTCATACCAGCCATGCAAGTGGCGCGGGTGCAACTTAGTATTTATGAGGAACAGCGCTGGCTCTACGATGAACGCAGCCAGCGGGCTGCTGAGTCCCTGGCCTACAGGATTGAGAAAGTCTACCCGCGCCACCAGTTGCCGAAATCTATTCAGGTTGGCGAACAGCAGAAAGCTGTATTCGAAGAATACGTCTACAAGCTGGATAGGGGGACACGCACGAATGCGCGTCGCTGGTTCCAAGAGACACTAGCGAAGCTCTCTGGAACCAGGCGAAACCGAAAAGTGACCAGTATTTAAGGGACTGAGCCGTAGGMAACCCGTGAGGCCCTCTACGGCTCAAATGTAGTAACTGCTCAGCACGAGAAGTCGAGTTTGGGTAAGACGCCACGAAAAACGTCAACCAAGCCCGTCCAAACTGATAGGCCCTGCTTCTGAAGGGTAGAAATGAAGCTGCGAACCCGGCAGAACGCCTGACCTCCGACCTCCGAGCGAAACCCACCCGAAACCTTGCGTTTTACACAGGCCATCCTGATGTCACGTTCCGCCTGATTGTTGTCAAACGGCACGTCAGCACGCTCCAGGAAAAGCAGCATCGCTGCGCGGTGCTGCTGACACCGCAAGGCCAGGTTGCGCCCCGGAAGCTGTTTGGGCTTCCCTCGCCGCTTTGGAACAGGTTCCTGTACTGGATTTGCTTCCAGGCCAGCCAGCACCAGTTCGTCAAATCGCGTATAGAACACAGCTCTTTGCTCATCCGTCAGTGTCCCGGTCTTCTGGGCATGGTAGACCTGCTGCAACGCCCGCCGCAGTTCACCGGCCCAGGGTTGCCGGTCATGCTCATCCAGTTTGCGCAGTTCGCGCAGCAGGTGAGCATTGCACAGTGCATGTTCTCCAGGAAGACGGAAATAGGTACTCCAGGCGTCGTGAACCACGACGCCSGTAAAGTCGGTCAACACGCCAGCCGCTTCAAGAGCCGCGTAGCCGCGCTTCTCGTGCAAGGTATAGAGCGTTCCCCTCGCAAAACAGGCCACGTGAAACCAGTTCAACTTCCCATTCACCTTTGCGCCTGTTTCATCCGCATGAAGTACAGCTTGTTGCCTCAAGCCAGTTTTCAGGTCGTCCTCGAAAGGCTCAAGGCGTTCTGAGGCCAGGTTGATGTTGAGCGCCACCGTACCATCGCTGATGGACGCGCCGAAGAGCGCGTCCGTCAGCTGAGTGACCCGTTCCAATGGGATGAAATGCCCCACGTTCAGCAAGGTCGTGAAGGCATGGAGTCGCGGGCCGTACTGCACCTGACCAGGGACATGCTCGGGAAAAGCGGCCTGTCCACGACAGCCGCAGTTCGGACAGCGTTTCACTTCGGCCTGATCTCAGTAGGTGACAACTTTGGTTCGACGCTGTCCCAGACGGCAAAAACCAACAGTCGGCCCCATCAAGCTTGATGGGGCCGACTGTTCGCGGTGTCCTGGGAGTGTGAAATCGACAGAATCCGCTGTCCAGCAGGCTACCGCACTCACCCGGCACTTCAAAGCGCACGCCAGTCACCTCCGCATCGACACGCTCCAGCGGCTCATCGATGTCCTCCTGGCGATGATTGCCGCGAGGAGCGTCAATCATCACGACCTGAGTGCCCATATGCCGGGGATGAGTACCCCAGAAGAGACGAGCAGACCGCACCTTCCGGGATGAGCAACTGGACATGGGCTTCTTCATTGCTCTGCTCGTCGTCCATCTTCCACCGGGGAAGGTTTTGCTGAGTTTGGACCGCACCAATTGGGAGCATGGCGAGACCCCCATCAACTTTCTGGTGCTTGGAGCCGTGGTTCACGGCTTCACCCTGCCGCTCATCTGGGTGCCTCTCGACCAGTCTGGGAACAGTCACACCTACGCTCGAATGTGGCTGGTGTTGAAGCTCCTTCGGGCCTTGCCAGCGAAACGCTGGCTGGGCCTGGTGGCCGATCGGGAGTTCATCGGCGCGGAATGGTTCCGCTTTCTTCGTCGTCAGGGCATCAAGAGGGCAATTCGTATCCGACAGACCGACATGCTAGACGACATGAAGGGGAAAGAGTGGTTTGAGCACGTCCAGCACGGTCATTTTCACGAGATTGGCGAAAAGGTGTTCGTGTTCGGGGAGTTGATGCGGGTGGTCGCAACGAGGTCACCTGTGGGTGACCTCTCCATCATCGCCACAGATTTCAGTGCTCGGAAGACCTGGAGGCTCTACAAACAGCGCTGGTCGATTGAGTGCACCTTCAGCAGTTTCAAAAAGCGAGGCTTTGACTTAGAGCGAACCGGAATGACGGAAAGGAGCCGTCTACAGCGACTCTTCGGACTGGTGACATTGGCTTGGATGTTCTGTTTGCGCCTGGGGGTCTGGCTGAGCCAGACCTGGCCCATCCCCGTTCTGAAGCATGGTCGGAGAGCGGTCAGTCTGGTGCGGCACGGTGCTCAGCATCTCGTGGATGCCCTACGGTGGAAACCCCAACAGTTCATGGCGGTCCTAGAGGTGTTAATACAGCCTTTTTGCCCGCCAGGAGCGGCTGAAAGTGAAGTTGTCACCTACTGAGCGGCCTGATACTCGGTGATGTGAAGGCGGATTTCTGGCAGGTCGTGAACCTGCCTGGCAAAGCAGTTCGCGACCTCCACCTCTTCCCAGCTCGTTCCACAAGGACACGTTCCCGTGAGCGGAAGGGTTTGAATTTCGTCGGGCTGGTCACTGAATTTCAGTGTTTTCCCTGGGTGTCCTAGCTGTCCACCAGAAGAGCGTACGCTCTTCTGGCSCTCGCTTTTGGGTTTCCAGGGTGGGTCTTTGCTCGGCGGTTGATTGGAGTTGCGGCTATCCAGACCAAGAAGGGCTTGAATAGCCCGCAGCTCGGCTTGCAATGCGGCGACTTCAGCCTGGAGGCGAGTCACCTCGGCAGCAAGTCGTTCGCAGTTGGGACAGGTCTCTTGCGTGATGCCCCTACTCTACCCGTTTCCGCTTCGCAAGTCCCCCTGCTGAGCAGTTACCAAATGTATATCCGATAGAATGTTAAGCAGTAATAACACAAATGTCTACTTGCGCTTCGGCATGTTAGGGGCTATGCTCATCATTAACCCGGAGGTCACCGAGTAGCAGACCAAAGGGAACACCCCCCGGGTGGATTCGCCGTCCATTATCCCAGAGGGTGCTCACCACTAGTTGATTTTTGACCGCTAAGAGCGGTGGCTTTCGCCTATGCCCATGTTACGCGCCATGGGCGTTTCGGTCAATGTATCGAACACCTTCAGTC
Organism: Deinococcus radiodurans R1 = ATCC 13939 = DSM 20539; assembly: GCF_000008565.1. GTDB lineage: Bacteria > Deinococcota > Deinococci > Deinococcales > Deinococcaceae > Deinococcus > Deinococcus radiodurans. The sequence goes on from NC_000959.1 coordinate 31,845, forward strand.
GAGGGAAGCGCGTCGGAGCAGGAAATGAAAGCAGTTCAGGCTGAGTTCAGCGGTTTTGGCCGGGGTGTCCTCCATCGTGGAGGAAAAACTGGAGGCGGGCTATGAGCAGGTCTCTGACCCCAGCGGAGGCAGAGCAGCTCTCCTATGAAAACTCGCGGCGCTTACAACTGGCGGCTCAGGCCAGGATGCTGCGGGGTGAGTCAGGTCCCTTGCCGCCTCCAGCGGTGCGTCAGGTGCCACAGAAGCCAGAGCCGCCCACCCTGGACACCATCAAGGCGGAGAACGAAGAAAAAATCGAGGCGCTCAAGAAGTTGGGCCTCTACCGCAAGACTCCCCGGATGCGTCCGGTCATCAGCGGCTACAAGCCCCGCAAGACTTGGCGTCCCACGGTCTTTCCTCACCAGCCGGGCCAGTACCTGACCAAGCTCAGTCGCTCGGTCAGCCGGGAGTGGAGACAGATTCTCCTGAGCGTCAGCACGGCCAGTCTGTCGGGTGGCAAGCTGACGGGTTCGCAGGGGCGCAATCTCATTCGTATCGTCGAGGAGTTGCGGAAGCACTGCTTCATGCGGGTGGACGCCGAAGGCAAGCCTGTGGAGGTCAGGGAGCAGGTGGTGCAGGTGGTGGATGGGGAAGACTTCTGCTTTGCCCGGGAGTGTGGGCTGAGTCCCAGGAGCTTTTACCGGGCGCTGAATCATCCGCTGGCCCATCTCTTCATTCGGACGCAGAAGGTGCAGTACGTCGAGGCAGAGACGCGGGCGAGGCGCAACTGCGCCACGCTCTTCAGCGTAGCCCTGTACGAGCCGCTGATGCCGGAGGTGTTGGAAGATGCCTACTGGGAAGAGCCGGTGGAGCTAGAGGAGAATTTCGTCGTCCCAGACTTTAACTGCCAAGATGGCGGAACTAAAAGACGACCCCTACAGAATCAAAAACAAAAGGCAAATTGTGGAAAACTCACCGCCCTACTCGGGGGGTCGTCCGCCAACGCACTCAGCGGAGAAGCCCGGCAAGACTTCCTGGGCTGGATTGACAGCGCACGCCTGGTCACAAAGGCGGCGGATGCTCCTTACCATGATGCCTATGACGCCAATTTGGGCGGTTGTCTAGACAGATTGCGAGATACCAACCCTGGACTCTTTGAATTTGCTGTCCAAATCGCCATTCATCACGACAACCCCAAGGTGCACGAGATAGCTGTGGTGGGCTACTACAAGGCCCTGATTCACCTGGGGGTCAAACGGGTCCGCTACTGGGTCCAGCGGGTCGAGAAGTACCGCCTCCAGAAGCAGCGCGTCGACAATCCCGGCAAACTGCTGACGTATCACCTCAACAAGGAGGCTAGGAAGAGAACAGGCTTTGGCCTCAGCGACCTGGGCACAGAACCAGGGCACTACATCAGTTAGCCGTCCACCCTTCTAGAGGTGGCTACAGGTCTTGATGGGCTTCTATCCCTAATCATACGGGGCCGAACTATTCTTTAGAGATAAGTTTTTGCTAGAACAATCTGCAACAGTTTCTAAAGCCAAATAGAACGACTAAAGTTTACTTCATCCTAGTATCAGCTAGCATTCTATCTATGATGGCGCCTTCAGTAGGTGACAACTTCGCTTTCAGCGGTTCCTGGCGGGCAAAAAGCCCGGATTAACACCTCTAGGAGCGCCATGAACTGTTTGGGTTTCCACCGTAGGGCATCCACGAGATGCTGAGCACCGTGTCGCACCAGACTGACCGCTCTCCGACCATGTTTCAGAACGGGGATGGGCCAGGTCTGGCTGAGCCAGACCCCAAGTCGCGGACAGAATATCCAAGCCAACGTCACCAGGCCGAAGAGTCGCTGTAGACGGCTCCTTTCCGTCATTCCAGGCCGATCCAGGTCAAAGCCCCGCTTCTTGAAGCTGCTAAAGGTGCACTCGATTGACCAGCGCCTCAGTAGGTGACAATTCGTCTCCAGCCGCGCCTGGCGGGCAGAAAGGACGGGTGAGCAGTTCCAGGAAAGCCCTGAATCGTTCGGGTTTCCAACGCAGGGCCTCCACGAGATGCTGAGCGCCGTGCCGCACCAGGCTGACCGCCTTACGACCATGTTTTAGGACGGGGATGGGCCAGGTCTGGCCGAGCCAGACCCCCAAACGCAAACAGAACATCCAGGCCAGCGTCACCAGGCCGAAGAGTCGCTGCAGACGTCTTCTTTCTGTGATTCCAGTGCGTTCCAGGTCGAAGTCTCGCTTCTTGAAGCTGCTGAAGGTGCACTCTATCGACCAGCGCTGCTTGTAGAGCTTCCAGGTCTTCCGAGCACTGAAATCGGTAGCGATGATGAGAGGTCACCCCCAGGTGACCTCGTCGCCACCACGCGCATCAGTTCCCCGAACACGAACACCTTTTCGCCGATCTCGTGGAAATGACCGTGCTGGACATGTTCGAACCATTCTTTCCCACTCATGTCGTCCAGCATGTCGCTGTGCCGAATGCGGATCGCCCGCTTGATGCCATGACGACGGAGAAACCGGAACCATTCCGCACCGATGAACTCACGATCTGCCACCAGGCCCAGCCAGCGTTTCGCTGGCAAGGCCCGAAGAAGCTTCAATACCAGCCACATCCGGGCGTAGGTGTGACTGTTCCCGGACTCGTCAAGGGGCACCCAGATCAGCGGCAGAGTGAAGCCGTGAACCACGGCTCCGAGCACCAGAAAGTTGATCGGGGTCTCGCCATGCTCCCAGTTCGTGCGGTCCAGGCTCAGCAAGACCTTTCCTGGTGGCAGGTGGACGACGAGCAGAGCGATGAAAAAGCCCATGTCCAGCTGCTCATCCCGGAAGGTGCGGTCTGCTCGTCTCTTCTTGCCCTGTGGGGTACTCATCCCCGGCATATGGGCACTCAAGTCGTGATGATTGACGCTCCTCGCGGCAATCATCGCCAGGAGGACATCGATGAGCCGCTGGAGCGTGTCGATGCGGAGGTGACTGGCGTGCGTTTTGAAGTGCCGGGTGAGTACGGTAGCCTGCTGAGCAGCGGATTCTGTTGATTTCACACTCCCAGGACACCGCAAACAGTCGGCCCCATCAAGCTTGATGGGGCCGACTGTTGGTTTTCTCCGTCTGGGACGAGGGTAAACTGAAGTTGTCACCTACTGAGGTCAACCCCTAATCGCCATTAAAGGTGTGCTAAATTGCTGTCATATCAAAAACGAAGGAGGTGAGAAAATGCACTTTAAACCTACTTTTGAGGTTATGGAGACGAATCCATGCAATGGAACCGTACTGCGCCGACCAGTGGTCGTGTGATGAGCGAGCTGAAAGCTGAACAGCAGCCCGCTACGATTAGTCCTGCTGAACTTCGCAAAGTTCGTGCTGCCATTAAGGCAGCAGTAGCTCAGGCCAAGTAATTGATTCTAAGTAATTGATTGATGTGGGAGCCTAGAGCCTGTCAGTCTAGCAATCTGACTTTTTATAAAAAATATGTAAATAGCATAGTAAGGGTGTCACGGCTGGGTGTAGAACTGGGACATGCTGTCAGAGCGAAAACCCTACAAGAGCGACCTGGATGACGAAACTTACCTCTTCATCCTGCCTTACTTTCTGCTCGCTCCAGAAGACGCTCACCAGCGCGTCTACCCGATACGTGAAGTCCTCAATGCCGCTCTGTGGATTGGCCGCACAGGGAGTCAGTGGGAGTACCTCCCACACGACTTTCCGCCATACAAAATTGTCCATCAGCAACTGATGCGGTGGTTTGAACGAGGTTGCTTCGAGAACCTCGCTCACGACCTGCATTCACTGGTTCGCGAGGACGCCCTCAAGGAGGGCGTTCCTACCGTTGCCATCGTGGATAGCCGCACTCTGCAAAGCACGCCCGAGAGTGGCGGACGTGCTGGATATGACGGTGGAAAGCGTCGTAAGGGCAGCAAAATCCACGCTGCTGTCGACACGATGGGTAATGTCATGACGTTGCTCGTCACCCCTGGCAATGAGCAAGACCGAGAACAGGTCTATGACTTGTGCCGCGAGGTGCAGCAGGTCACTGGTGACCACATTGATGTCGTTATCGCCGACCAGGGGTACACCGGAGAGCAGCCGCAGATTGATGCTTCCTTGAACGATGTGGAACTTGTTGTGGTGAAACGCCCGACTGGAGCGACGGGCTTTGTGCTGCTTCCGTTGCGATGGGTGGTTGAACGGACATTCGCCTGGACAGCACGTTTTCGCCGTCTATCACGTGATTTGGAGAGGCTGCAAAGCAGTCTCCTCGGCTTTCACTGGCTCGCGGTATCTGTTACGCTCCTAAACAAATTAAAGCCAATTCTTGGCTCGCTAGCCTGACAGCCTCTATGTAGGTTTTTACATAGAAACCTACATCAATCCTTACTGAATTAGGGTGAGGCAGAGGAGTATCAATTCTATGGTGGCATTTCTCCGTGGCCCAACACATGTAGATTTCAATCTAACGAACGGTTGTAATTTGGCTTGCTCTCACTGTCACAGTGCTTCGGGACCGAAACTGGATAACGAGCTTAAAACTGAAGAGATTCTTCAGACAATCGATGCCCTCCATATCATAGGTGCTTTAAAAATTGCTTTTGCAGGCGGGGAACCTTTTATCAGACGTGACATCTTTAATATTCTGAGTCATGCCTGTAGTCTTCCTGGCTGGGGTATTTCAGTGATCACCAACGGTTTTTACCTCAACAGTCTAACAGTAGAAAAACTTAAGGCTCAATGTCCAAATTTAAGCATCAACATTAGCGTGGATGGTTCGACACCAGCCGGTTACAGCACACTCCGCAAGCAATTGAATCGCCCGGATGCCGATCCTCAACCTCTGTTTGAACGTGTTCTATCCGGCATCGACAACGTGGTGAGATCTGGCATGAGCAACTCGGTCAACTTCACCATTACCAAAGCCACTCTGCACGACATTGAAGCTACATATGAACTTGTTGTGGATCGCATAGGTGCCGACAACATGGTGGCGATTAAATTCTTCCCTGGCGGATACGGGAAAGAACATCTGGATCTGTACGAAATTCCCTATGACATGTGGGACGAACATTTCGTCGCCTTGACCCGCGCGAAACTTGGAGGGAAACTTGAGCGGCTACAAATCTCGGTTCCGGCAGCCTGGGAGTTCTACCTGCCGTTGATCAATGCGGGTATTCCGATCGAGGAAGCGGAAGAAGTATGGGGTTACCGCAGCCCACTTAGGGAAGACATGTACGCTCGCATGCGGGAAGTGGGCGACGTGGCGGGCATTTCGGAACTGTGTATCTCTTCAGACGGCGAGGTGTACCCGTCAGTGCTATTGGTCGGGGAAAAAACGATGAGCTGCGGGAACCTGCGCGAGCACTCATTGCAGCGTATCTGGCAGGAATCTTCATGCCTGATGGCTCTGCGAGAGTTGAAGCTCTTCGATCTAAATGGCAATTGCACAAAGTGCGGGGTAAGGGAGGTATGCGGAGGCGGCTCCCGCTCACGGGCCTTCTCCCGCGAAGGCGACTTCCGTGATATGGACTACGTGTGCCCGATCGTCGAGGTTCCATTGGTAAGTCACGCATGAAGACAATTTCTCCGCAAGTGCTCAGCTCCGCCTGTACTTCGGTTCGGTACTACAGGGAGGAACAGGGCTGCGAGATCCGTATTGCCAGCAAAGTCGTGTTCGGTGACGACCAGCTGGCCTGTCTGCTCGATCTTCTGCTGAGCCAGGTAGACGGCGCGACACTCGTCAAGCGTGTCCATATGCTCATTGGCGGAAAAGAACCGGCGAAATCGGTCGAAGTCGCACTGGGCGTGCTCCAGCAGCTTGAGGACGAGGTCGGCATCACAAAATCGGTGTGGCCAAATGCTGCACCACTACTGGCGTTTAGGAACTCGAACGGACTGGACGCGACCCCATGACCTCAGACGTTCTCGTCATTGCGCCTTTTCGTCGTCCGACGTTCCGTACGGCTATCTCCCATCTATATCCCGTTACGGAACCTTGGGACTCACCACCGCTTATTACCTGCGGTGCCATACAGGAAGCGGGACTGGAAGTCGACTACGTGGCCCTCCAGAATATCTTTAACGGTTACGATCCGGAACGTGACGGCAGAGACCTAAACGAAATATTGGGTGTGTTGCATCCGAAGGTGGTGATCTTCAGCAGCGATCACTTCATTCCCAGTCGCAGCACCGCCTCCATTTACGGCATTTCCTTGGTGTCGAAGATATTCAAGTCACGCGAACGGCCGCCCCTGATAGGCGTCTGCGGACGTCTAGCCACAGTGGCTGCGCAGCGCCTCTTCGCAGAGGTGCCGGAAGTGGATTTCGCCGTCATCGGTGAATCGGATGGTGTTATTGGTGAGGTTGTGGCTGACTTACTGGCGGCCGACATGGAGGAGACGTCGAGGCGGCACGGCTATGTACATACCCGTACCGCCCCTGCTCGGGATATAGCTTACATGGGTGACGTCAATGACGTTGCCTTGCCAGCCTTCGCACTGGCCCTTCCGTCTATAGCACAGTACCGCAGCCGTTTCGGCCTAGAAGAAAACCCATTGCCTTTCAGTCTACGGACGTCGTTCGGCTGCAAGTTCAAGTGCCGTTTCTGTGCTGGCGTCCCCCACTGGCTAGATTACCGTAAGAAGTCGCCCGATCGTGTGCAAGCAGAGCTGGATGCATTCCTCAACCAGTTGGGTGATCAAGCACGAATTTCCTTCCTTGAGGACGAGATCTTCACACGGGATCCAGAGCATGTCGCTGCGATCACGGCATTACTCAAGGAACGTAACATCTATTTGGACGGTCTGTACACCCACTCGACCCTTCTGACGCCCGAGATCGCTGCCGACCTATGTACTGTGGCTGACCGCGTCTTTACGGGGCTTGACAACGCAGACGACCAGATCCTGCGCAAGATGGGTAAAGGTCAACTACTTGATACTGTCCTTGACGCGGTCGAGAAAGCCCAGGCCGCCTCGTTGAAGGTGCATCTAGAATGGATCATCGGTACGCCTGAAGAGACCCTAGACACGCTCGTCACCTCGCTGAGCACCATCTTCAACCTGTTAAGCACACACGCCGTCGAAAGCATTAACACATACGTTTACTGTCCGCACCCAGGCACAGACTATACAGTGAACGCGAAAAAGTACCGAATGCGCGTTCTGGACACCTTCGACGGCATTCAAGAATCGGGGGGGTACCCCGCGTTCGACACTGCGAACTTGACCAGAAACCAGATCTACACCGCATACCTGATGAGCCAACTTGTGATTGCAGAAGTGACCGCCGCAAGACAACACAGCAGCATCCCTCGAGCAGTCGTCCCAGCAAGCCGGAGTGAACTGCTGCGGCTGTTCGGAATGATTGGTGAAGGACAGGTTGCCTTCGATTTCGATGAAGCACCTGTCGGCAGAGTGTCCTACCCTGAAGGAACCAGCAGAGCATGAACCGACCACAGTATGTCCTGGGTGTGAGCATGTCGAACCACGACCGGTCAGCCTGCCTTCTGCGTGACGGAGAGATAGTCGCTGCCGTCGCTGAAGAGCGCCTAGATCGTCGGAAAAAATCGGAAGGCTTTTACGAACAGCACCTCGGAAGTGCTGTCCTGCCCCCATATCGCGCCATCACCGCGGTTCTGCATGAAGCAGGCCTCACCGTCGGCGATATCGACCGTGTGGTGTGTGGGCGCTCCATCCTCCCTTGCCGAGACGATCTGCTCAACCAATTCCCGTTCCCGCCGGAAAAAGTAGTAGAGATTCCTGTTCCGGGGCATCACATAGCTCATGCCTGCAGCGCCTTTTTCACCAGTCCTTTCGAGAATGCTGCCGTACTGGTGCTTGACGAACAGGGCCACCGTTTGGAAGACGATAGGTTCGAGCGTATGACCTGGTACACCGCGCATGGCACGCAAGTCGTGCCCATCCGTCAATTCTACGGCGATTCAGAAACATTGAGTCTGGGTATGTTCATGGACGCCTTCGCTACTTTTACTGGACTTAGCGAAGCAAAGCAGCCCTCTGCCGGGAAATTGATGGGATTAGCGGCCGTTGGGCAGGAAAGGCAGCAGTGGCCCTCACTCGTCACGACTGTTGATGATGGGGACGCATACGTCCGGCTGAGCGAGCTAGATAGCTTCTTCGCCAGCGTACTGCCGAGACGAGTCGAGTTCGAAGGCGGCATCGTCAGACAACTAGATGACCTACTGGCCAAGTACTGGCCTGTTCATTGGAGTTCCAATCTTGCCGCTGACCTCGCTTTTAAGGCACAAGCAGAGCTGGAGGGAGCACTTTTACATATCAACCGGCACCTGAAGGCGCAGGTCGGAAGCGAAAACCTGGCCTATGCCGGAGGGGTGGCGCTGAATTGCACCGCAAACGCCAAACTGAGCCTTGCTGGATGGCGTGACGTGTTTGTCCACCCCGCTGCCACTGACGACGGGAATGCCGTCGGCTTGGCCTACTACGGCCAGCGATCTCTGGCCGGCAAGCACCGCCGACCTGAACTATTCAATCCCATGACAGGCCCGAGGTACTCCCAGAAGGCGGTTGAGGAAGCTGTCCACCGCTTCGGTCTAGGCGAGTGGCTTGAACGGACCGACATGAGCGACGAGGCTGCAGAACGCCTGAGCCGTGGAGAAACGCTCTGCTGGTTCTTAGGAAGAAGCGAGTGGGGGCCGCGAGCCCTGGGTGGACGCAGTATCGTGGCTGACCCAACGGTTCCCGGAATCAAGGCGCTGATCAATTCCCGCATCAAACACCGTGAACCATTCCGGCCGTTCGGAATCAGCGGCACACCACGCGGTGTGGAACAGGCCCTGGACGTTGGAGCAGCACTGCCCTCGCTCGCGCCGTATATGCTGGCCGTCGCCAGGGCGCGCGATACGCGTTTGAGCCAGCTCCAACACCAAGACGGTTCTATCCGTTACCAGATAGTACAGCGCGCGTGGCAACCGGAGTGGTTCGGTATGATTGAGGCGTTCGGGCGACGTTCGGGAGTGGAGTGTATCGTTAACACGTCATTCAACGTCCTAGGCGAACCACTCGTCGAGACGCCCTCCGACGCTGTCCGGCAATTTGTGTTGAGCGGTGCCCAGGCCCTTCTCATCAATGGTTTCCGTCTGGATAGCGCCGACGTTCCTCGAGAATACCTTCGCCAGATACGACGGCAGGCTTTCCAGGCAGGTGGGCAGCACCCGTTGAAAGTCGCCCTAGGCATTGAGGCCGCCGGATACTGTGCTGCGGCAATCACATTCTTGGAGGATCAGGAGTTCGGCGAGGAAGCTGCCGAGGCCGAGGGAAAACAGGTACTTCGTGCCTACTACAGCCTCCATCTCCGGGGTGCTCTACTGAAGAATGAACATGAGCGCTCTACGGAACTCTCCAAATACCTCCTAGCCATGGCCGAATTCGACGGCGCAGTATTGGAAGCCGCCAGTGTTCTGGAGGCGACTGAACAACCCGAGACTCAGGCCATGGGTCAATTCTTCACGCATATTGGACGTTATGGTTCGGCCTTCAGGCATGCCAGCGGAATCTGGGCAGGAACCGATGGCTGACGGCCCCGTCGCTGCCCCCTTTATGAGACTAAGTTCGAAGCTGAGGGATGACCTTTACGAGGAAGTCAGGCACGACAAGACGTGGCACCAGCGCCTCACCTGGAGTCGTGGAGAATGGACTCCCGGAAGCCTGACTAGCTTGGCCTCTCGCTTCGAACGTTCCCTGCGGTGGAACAAAGTCAAGCCAGAAAAGGAAAACTTCGATTCTCCACGACCAACCATTCAGTCACAATCGATCTGCCGGGAACACTTGACAGGAACGGCACCCGAGTTCCTGAGCGAGGAGACGCTCAGAATTCTAACGGAAGCGGTTGGGTCGGCGCAGATCAAAGAAGCGGTTATCGATATGGAGTGCTGGGAGAGAACCTTCCTCAACTCCGAGGGCTGTTCAGTCACAACTCAAGGGAAATGGTTTGACTTCTACGCCTCGTACAATACAGGAGCCGCGCTCGTTCGCTGGAGGGATGGAACCTCCACTCAAGAAGAAGTATCGCGGCTTGCCCGGCCACCGCTGCCTATCCTCGGGAGAGGGGTCACCTGGAGTGAACCTAGAACGATAGACACGGTGCGGTACGACCTCGTACTACTTTCGCCGACGGCCTCGTCCGTTGTCATCCACGAACTGATCGGACATGGGTGCGAACACTTCAGAGAAAAAATCGTTGGACTGCGTGTCGGGCCTGAGGAACTACGGGTGGTGGCTTTTCCGAAGAACGGCTCCGGGTTTGATGACGAGGGTACACCCTCCGAAGAGATTGTACTTGTGGAGAACGGCATTGTGAGGCACGCTGTCAGGGATCGGGCGACTGGAGGAATGGCGCCTTTTTCCGGTTTGACCAAAGTGGCATCACATGGTGTCAAACCTGGCTCAAGATGTACGCATCTCAAGGCGGAAGGGGAATCGTCACAGGAAGGAGTTACCGGAGTACCCGCCGAACGCACCGTTTGGATAGAGCATTTTTCTGCAGCGAACTACCATTCAGGTCGAGCCTTTTTCAGGTCTGGCCTTGCCTGGGTAGGCAGCCGAGAAGAACTCTTATATCCCTTAATGCCTTTCACCATGTCAATTGATATCTACGAACTGGCCAGCTTATTGTGGCATTTAGACGGTCAAACGGAACGAGCACGTAGTGGACTGTGCAATAAGGACGGTGAGTTTCTTCCAACGTTTAATTTTGCTCCGAAGATAGCTCTTCGACCCGTTGTATCTATCAGGCCATGAAGTGGGATTTTCTACAATACGTCACTCGCGGCAAGATTCCAGGGCGTCCATTGACGGGCTCTCATGGAAGGAGAGCCTTACTGAGGAGAAGTATGTGCGTGTCAGAATCTTAGACGACTTCGGTCTACGCGTCTACGTCGGGCCGGGTGGAGCGGATGAGGAGCTTTTGTTTGAAAGGACGCTTGAGTCACCATGCCAAAAAGGGATCGGGCTAGCGTTGAGCGGGACTGTGAAATGCACCCGATTTGAGCCGGAGGATGCGCTTGCACTCGGGGAAAATCCTCTGCGACCCTTCATAGGAATGGTCACGACTACAAGGCAGGATTCATTCAGGGCGACGTTGCGCACTTTTGAGGAGAATGTTCTGGAGTGGGATTGGGAACAGCATTCATGCCACACACATGCAAAAGACCGGGATCACATAACGCAGGCGCACTTGCAGATGGAAGAACTCCTTTGGAGTCCGTCTGCCTTGTCCGGCCTACTTTACGAGGCTGTTGTGAAACGGTTGCAAAGCCAGGAACGCTGGGGGAAAGGGCTGTTCGTCGGGGAACTGAATCGATGTGGGGCCGCTTTTGACTTGGACGGCACCCCCCACTCCTCGGCGGCCTTCGTGATGAACGGGGAATTCGTCATGTCCCCGCGAGGGCGGCTGGCACAGGAAGGGGATACGCACGGCAGTTCTGGGCACGGTGGCCTCTCGAAACCGTTTCTCACAGATCTGTACATCGGGAGTTACTCGTGCAACCCTCCGCTTCTTCCCCTAATTAAAGCGGGGGTGCCGTTCGTGGAGAGCGTCCATGAACTGTCGGGGGATATGTTTGCCCTTGACCTCTCGGTTTTCGAAGAGGGAAACACGACCGTAGCGAATAACATCGGGTCGCTGGTCGTCGGCTGGCGCGATGAGTTTTCCTGGCTAACGTTTCTAAACTCTCTGAGATGGTACGGCTCTTTAGAGCACGGAGTGGAAGCCTGGATTTCGTCCTGGGCCTTGAGTGGCCCTTATACAACCTATTTCCAAGAGTGGTGCTTTTGAAAGGTGAGCCATGAGGAAAAACGTCAACAATACGCTCTGGATCTTGCTTGCTGGAAGTATTGTCTCGGAAACGGGAATGTGGATCGGCTTCGTCGGAACACTCCAATTCCTACAACAGGTTCTTTCTTCAACGTTCAACCAAGCCCTTTTCCTAATTGTGCCATCTCTTCTCGGTCTGGCGATTGGGCCAATTGCAGGACGGGTCGTCGATCAGCACGCTAAACAGCTCATCCTGAAGGTGAGTAGTGCCTTGAGGATCCTAGCACCGGCATTGATGCTACTAGCAATAGAACAACGGTCTATCGTATTCGCCGTCATCAGTACCCTCATCGGAGGACTAGTCACGTCTTTCTACTACCCAGCCTTGCGTGCCACATTCCCACTAGTCGCGTCAGGGCAAGCTCTAGCTATGGCGAACATGTGGAACTTCAACCTGATCACGCTCGCCAGGATCATCGGCACTACATTCGGCGGTCTACTCATAGTCAACGATAATTTGGAAGTGTCCTACCAGCTGGCTATGCTTTCCTACGTTGTCATCGCGCTCCAGACTTGGCTGATCCGTATAGATGAAGATGCCACGAGCAACCGGCACAATCAGGTGGACTCCCGAAAAATGGCGTTTACCGAGGTTCTGCGCCTGATTGGGAATAGTAGGGAATTAGTCTTCGCGCTGACAATAAACCTTATTCCATATATCTTTATTGCCGGATTTAACATCTTCGTTATTGGCATCAGTACCCTGCAGCAAAACGTCGGGATCAAGGGCGCCCTCTACACTGTTGAAGGGGTCGGTATCCTGATATCAAGCCTCTTCTACAGAAGGATGATAAAGAAATTCGACGTGAAGAATATCATCCTAGCAACTGCTTTCCTCATCTGCGCGGCGGAACTATTCCTGCTTGGTGCCGGGAACAAGTGGCTCTCAATTCTGGGATTCGCCATCTTCGGGATCTCAGGTGGGTTCTTCATTCCTACCCTTCAGACCTTTTTACAGAACTCAGTCGAAAACACCTACCACGGCCGCCTCTTCTCGCTCAAACGGATGCTCGAAACGGGCATAACCCTCGTCACCCTTCCATTCTATGGAATTGTGATCGATAGACTTGGTATCACATCGCTGATGGCAATCATCTTAACTCTCTCTACAGCAATCTACCTTTTTGCTATTGCACAGCTAGTCGGGATGAATTCGCGTTTAGCTGGAGAGAGACGTTAATCGCTGTGCAATGGAGGAGACTATATGACAGACACATTAAGTCTATCGACCTTGACTGGCTGGAAAAAAGTAAAAGACACCCTTGAAGATTACAATTACCGGTTGCTCAGCTTTGAGGAACGTGGTACGCAATATCCCAGCTTCTTCCTTGCTTTTGACCTGCTGGATCCGTCACAGCATTTGAAAGTGCGGGGCGCGCTAACACGTGGACTTTCAGGGCCACGCCTGACACGCCTAGAGCAAGAACTCTGCCACAAATACGAGGGCAGGAAAGCCAACAATGGACCGGAAAAAGTTGACGTGATTGCGCTGATCAGGGACATTGTTTTCGACTGCGTCGGAATCCCGAAGGAAGAGGCGCTCGAGATCCTTGCAACATACACCGTCAGCCAGCGTTACCTGAAACACGAGGGGGAACAATCGCCAGAAGGGCGTTATGCTTTGCAACTCGCACTCGAACGCATAGGTGAGGCGCTCGGTGACAGGCCACGGCTTTCCTCTTCGTTTGTCAGGTTCCTCGACGAGGATGCGACCTACACCGAAGAGCAAAAACTATACCTAGTCGTTCCATTCTTTGACATGCTCGTCGCAGAAAAAACCTTCGAACTTCCGATTGCCCTCGCTAAGGCCCTTTCTGAATGCCCAGGGCAGACTCCTATTGTATCCAGCGAATTTGCGATAACCAGCGGAACTTCGATGACTATTTCCACGAATGTGCTCGCCTCCTAGAAGGTATTCAGGTTCAACGGANGCTGAGATANTCCCATACGTCGTCGAAGCTGAAACCTTCGTCTCCGGTCGTGCATCTCGATATCAGTCAAGCCAACCGTGATGAAANCGTCTTCACTCAAAGNGCAG
>NC_001263.1:0-82500 GCF_000008565.1 Deinococcus radiodurans R1 = ATCC 13939 = DSM 20539
TCACGCGAACTCTGGCCTCGGTTCAAGCGGCGGTGAACTTTCCGGGTGATGGGCCAGGGCAGACATGCCCCGTAACGGCCTCAGAAGGCCCCTTAAACGCGCAGCGTGACCATGACCGCCATATACCCGCCTCCCCCACCTACGGGCGCGGAAAATGGCGGGGCTGGTGGACCCGGAGAACAGCAGCTCGGCGTCTCCGTCAATCGGGCCCAGCGCATCGAGCACATGGCGAGCGTTGAAGGCGAGGCTCATCGCCTGCTCGGTGCCGCCCTGGGTGACGCTGAGCGTGTCCTGAGCGCGGCCATAGTCGCCCTCCGCAGCGAGGCGCAGAGTGCCTTCGGACACCAGAAACTCGACGCGGTTGTTGGCGTTTTTGTCGGCCAGCACGGCCACACGGTTGACCGCTTCCTTGAGGGCGGTGGCGGGCAGTGTCACCTGAAGTTTGATGTCCTTGGGAATGACCCGCTCGTAGTCGGGAAAATCACCGTCGAGCAGCTTGAGGTTCATCTTCACGCGGTCGGTGGTCACGGTGAGCATGCCGTCGCCGTAGGTGAACCGCGCCTCGCCGTCCTTGAGCACGCGAATCAGTTCGTCCACGCTGCGGGCGGGAATAATCAGGTTTTTGCCGTCGCCGCTCGCCGGAAAGTCGCGGATAGCCACCCGGTAACCGTCGGACGCCACCACGCGGGCGCTCTCGCCGTGGTGCTCAAGCTTAATGCCGCGAAACACCGCCTGAAACGCCTCGTTGCTTGCCGCGTAGCGCACGCTGGAAAAGGCGCGGGACAGTTCGCCGCCGTCCAGGCTCACATCGGCCTGTGCGGGGAAAGAGAGTGGCGGGTACGCTTCGATGTCACCGGTCTGGAGCTTGAAATCTGAGCCGCCCGAGCGCACCGAGAGTTCCTGGCCGCTCAGTTCGAGTTCGACGAGCTCACCGCCGAGGTTGCGAACGATTTGCGCGAACAGGTGCGCCGGCACCACGAAGTTTTCGGGCTGCTGCACCTCGGCAGGCACGAAGCACGACAGGTCGATTTCCAGGTTGGTGCCGCTCAGCGTCAGGCCACCTTCCGACGTTTCGACCTTCAGCGCCGTCAGCAGCGGATTGCTCGAACGGCTCGGAATCACACGTTCGAGCAGGCCCAGGCCCTCGTTCAGGGTCTTTTTGGTGACATTGGCTTTCATCACCGGCCATTCTACGCCGTTTGCCCGGCAGATTTCAGGGGAGAAAACCGCGTTTAGGACGGCCTTTTTGGCAATGGCATTTGCAGTAGAGGGTTTTTGCAGCCAACTCCCGACTTATCCACAGAACTTATCCACAACCTGGGGAAAACTTCGTGCTGGACATGAAATTGTTCTGAGCTTCGGGTCTGGAATCTGAAGAACGATCAGTCCTGAGACGCCTCACGTTGGATCTCAACTCGGAACCTCCTTTTGGAATTTTCCAGAGTCCTTTGTGGAAGGCCCAAGGTCACCTGGCCTATCTGTTAACTGTTCTTCTTAAAAAATAAAAACAGTAGTAGCAGTAGTAGGGCCTGTGGATACTGTGGAAAACTCACCTTGAAGCCGTCCCAGAGGACAAAAGTTTTCCACAGAGGGGGTGTGGATAACCCCGAAAACCTGATGGATAAGCTGTGGATAACTTGGGGGGTTATCCACAGGGCATTTTTAGGGGCAAGTTATCCACAATTTTATCCACAGGATTTTGGCACTTATCCACAGGATATCCACAGGTTTTTCCACAGAAAGTGAAAAGTTTCACCGCCATTTGGAACGGGATTTTGGAACGTTTCAGCCTATGACCTAACTTTTGGGGGCATAATCTGCATACTTCCGGCATCTCATTCTCTTCCCAGCATACCAAACTGGCCCAAAAAAGGGGCCCTTCGCCCCTCTTGGCCCGGCAACCTTACGCCCCGACTTCTTCCTCCTCTTCCTTGCCCTGAATCCGGTTACGCAGGGTGTTCACCGTGGCGGCAAGTTCGGGGTCTTTGCCCATCTGTTCGGTGATTTTGCTCACGGCGTGCATGACGGTGGAATGGTCGCGTCCGAAAAACTGGCCGATTTCGGGCAGCGAGTGGTCGGTCAGTGCGCGGATGAGGTACTGCGCCACCTGCCGGGGCACCACGATGTCGCGGGCGCGGCCCGAGCCGCGAATCAGGTCGGGGGTGGTGCCGTAGTGCGCGGCCACCTGCCGCAACACGTCGGTCATCTCGACCTTGGCTTCCTGCGGAGCGAAGACGTTGCTCAGGGCCTTGGCCGCTGCCGCCCGCGAAAAGGGCACATTGTTGAGGCTGGCGAAGGCCACCACCCGCATCAGCGCCCCCTCCAGTTCGCGGATGTTGCTGGTCACCTGCCGGGCGATGAGTTCGAGCACCTCCTGCGGAATGGTGATGTGGCCCTGCTCGGCGTTCATCTTCAGAATCGCCACGCGGGTTTCGTACTCGGGCGATTGGATGTCGGTAATCAGCCCCCACTCGAAGCGGCTTCGCAGGCGGCCTTCGAGTGTCTGGATGTCCTTGGGGGGCCGGTCCGAACTGAGGATGATCTGCTTGTTGCTCTCGTAGAGCGCGTTGAAGGTATGGAAAAACTCCTCCTGGGTGCGCTCCTTGCCCGCCAGAAACTGGATGTCGTCGACGAGCAGCAGGTCCACCGAGCGGTAGCGGTTGCGAAACTGCGTGGTCTTGTCGTCGCGGATGGCGTTGATGAGTTCGTTGGTGAACGTCTCGGTGGACACGTACTCGATGCGCTTTTCGGGAAAGCGCTCAGCGAGGTAGTGCCCCACCGCGTGCATCAGGTGGGTCTTGCCGAGGCCCACGTCCCCATAGATGAACAGCGGGTTGTACGCCTTGCCGGGCGACTCGGCCACCGCGAGCGCCGCCGCGTGCGCGAGGTTGTTGTTCGGGCCGACCACGAAGTTCTCGAAGGTGTATTTGGGGTTCAGCGTCTTGCGGTTGTCGCCGGGGGTGCTTGGGGGAGGCGTGGGCGCGGCTTTGGTTTTGGGCGTTGGGGCCGCCGCTTCGGGCGCGGGTGGGGGGTCGTTGGGGAGCAGCAGGGCGTCTTGCGCGGCGGGCAGCACCTGAAACTCGACCTGCGGGTGCTCGGCGCCCAGCGAGCGCAGCGCGGCGAGCAGCAGTTCGAGATAATGGTCGCGGAACCAGTCCTTGGTAAAGGAGTTGCGCACGCCGAGCAGCAGCGAGCCCTCCTGCACGCCGAGCGGTTTGACCGGCGCGAACCAGGTCGTGTACTCCAAGTCGGAGACGTTTTTGCGCACGTAAGCGAGGACGTCGGCCCAGATTTCCTGTGAGATAGTGCTCCCCCTCCCCCGTTCGGCGGGGAAACTTGCCCCGCAAAAGTCAGGGTCAGGGTAGCAGACGCGGTGAAGCGGGCTAGGCGTTGGGAGCGCAAAGCGAAGTCATGGGTACTGGAGACCCCTCACCCCTTGCTTCGCAAGGCCCTCTCCCCCTAGTAGAGGGTCAAAAGATGAAAAAGCCCCCTCCTGTGCGGAGAGGGATGAATGAAGCGATGGAAGATAGGGGCAGCTTCTTTATGGCGCTTGTCTCAGCCTACGCGCTGCACCTGGCCCGCCCGTTCCCAGCTCTGGCGCTCGCTGCGGGCTACCTGTTCGTGGAGGGTGAGGATGGCTGCGTTGCCCCGCGCTTCGCTTTCCTGAATGGCGCGGGCGGTCACGGTGTCGATGTAGGCCAGCCGCAGCAGTTCGGCGCTCGTCAGGCCGTCGCGGGTGGCCTTGACGCCGCGTTCCTGACGTACCGACGCGCTGTCCTTGCCAAGGACGGTGCGGTTGCTGATGCTGCCGAGCTGACCGTAGACCCGGCCCTCGCCACCGTGCCGGGCGACGGTGGCGAGCAGTTCGCGCCGGGCGCCAGTGCTTTCCAGTCGGGCAGCGAGCCAGCGCCGGGCGTCAGGCTCGGGGTTGCGCTCGGCAATCTGGGCAGCCACGCGCACGTCGCCCTGCATGGCGCGGGCGAGCAGCTCCCGCGCCCGCTTCTGCCAGCGCCGGGCTTCGGGGGTGTCGAGGGCGAAGGCAAGCGCCACGAAATCGGGCACGCTCACGGCGGCCTCGGGTCCGGCGCCGAAGTCGCGGTACGTCTCGGGCAGGCCGTGTTCGACCAGCGCCGCTTCCCAGCTTTGGGTGAGCCCGAGCTGCTGCTGGGCGGTGGGGGCGTGAAGCAAACCGTCCGCGCTGACAGGCAGCCGCACGGAGCCGAAATTGAGGGTCAGCGGAGCGTTCTTCATACAGATATTCTAGCACAGATTATGTTTTTGACATAACAAATCAGCACGGAAGCAGGGCTATTTTTCAGTGTGCAGGACGGAGAAAATTATCTTAAAGTTCGCTGAAGGCCACCCCCTGCCCTTAGAGTGGTCGTTATGTCCTATCTGTCCGAACTGCGCGCCGTGTGGGGCCACCGCGCCCTGCCCGCCGCAGGCGTGAGTGTCCTCTTGCAAGACGAAACGGGCCGCGTCCTGCTTCAGCGCCGGGGCGACGATGGGCAATGGGGAATACTCGGTGGTGGACTGGAACCGGGCGAGGATTTTCTGATTGCCGCTCATCGCGAGCTCCTTGAGGAAACGGGGCTGCGCTGCCCGAACCTGCGCCCGCTGCCGCTCTCCGAAGGGTTGGTGAGTGGGCCGCAGTTCTGGCACCGTTATCCGAACGGCGACGAGGTGTATCTGGTCGGCCTGCGAACGGAAGGCACTGTGCCCGCTGCGGCGCTGACGGATGCTTGCCCCGACGACGGCGGCGAGACGCTCGAACTGCGCTGGTTCGCTCTGGACGATTTGCCGCCGCTGAACACCAACATCAACCGCGTGAGCATGAATGTGCTGCGAGCCCGGCGCGGGCTGCCACCTTTGCCCCTGCTGGACGTGCCCTCGCCCCCGCCGCCCGGCGACTGGCTGCGCGACCTGCGGGCGCTGGTGGGCTCGCGGCCCCTGATAGCCCCCGGTGCCAACGTCGCCGTGACGAACGAGCGCGGCGAGGTGCTGCTCCTGAAACATGCGGGCACTGGGAACACAGTCACTGGGAAATGGACGCTTCCCGGCGGCAGCCTCGAACCCGGCGAGTCGTTCGCCGAGTGCGCGGCGCGGGAGCTGCACGAGGAAACGGGCCTGCGGGCGTCCCGCCTCGTTCCAGTGGAGTTGTTCGCCGGGGCCGAGTACCGCTTCACCTCCCTCAACGGCGATGTCATAGACAACATTTCCGTGCTGTTCCGGGCCGAGGACGTGCAGGGTGAATTGGCCCTCGACACCGCCGAAAGTCACGGTGCGGCGTGGTTCGCGCCGGACGCCCTGCCGCCCGCAGACGAGCTGAGCGGGCCGCTGATTCGGGCGAAGGTAAGGCGCTGGCAAGAGCTTGAACCCAGTCCAAATGAGGGCGCGTGCCCCGGAGCGGCGCCGCATCGCTTATGCTGAAAAGCTGATGAGTGCCGTCATTCACCTGCAAGCGCTGGGGCTGACCGAATACGAGGCGCGGGCCTACACCGCACTGCTGGCCCTGGGCCGCGCGGTTCCGGCGCGGGTGGCGCGTCAGGCGGGCATTCCCCGGCCCAAGATCTACGAAACCCTGGAGCGTCTGGAGGGCCGGGGGCTGTCGGCCAAGGTGGGGCAAAACCCGCTGGAATACGCGCCCCTCTCGGCCCGCGAGTACCTGTCGCGTTCGCGGCGTTCTTTCGACGACCGATTGGCGGCCCTGGACCGCGACCTCTCGCGCCTCGCCCCCGACCCGGCGCCCGAAGCGGTGTATCACCTCAACGGCGAGGCGGCCATTCGCAGCCTGGCCGAAGACCTGGTGCTCAACGCCCGGCGCTGCGTGTACCTGGCGGGCGAGCAGTCGCTGGCCGAACGCCTGGAGCGCCTCACCCCGCGCGGCGTGGAGCTGCTGCGGGCCGACCTCTCCGACCTGCCGCCCATCGCCGCGCAGGGGCAGCGGGCCTTCCTGCTCGCCCGCGACACCGAGGCCGCGCTCGTCGGGCACTTTATTGCCGAGGGCGAAAGCGGCGAGGCACACGGTGTTCACACCCACAACCCGGTCATCGTCCATCTGATTGAGGGCTACGTGAAGCTGGCGGCGCAGAAAGCAGTACAGAACAGAAGCTGACCCCGATGCCCTTCTCTGGGCGCGAGGTCAGCTTCTGTGGCCTGAATTACAGCTCGGTCGTCTCGCCGGGGTCAAGGACCCGGACCTCCACGCCGCGCCGTTCGCCCTCGGTGCGGAAGACGGCGGGGTCGCCGGTCAGGGCCGGGAAAGTCGCGTAGTGCATGGGAATGGCAACGCGCGGACGCAGCAAGTCCAGCGTGCGCCCGGCCTCTTCCGGCCCCATGGTGTAGTGGTCGCCGATGGGCAGGAACGCGAGGTCGAGTTCGCGGTCCCCGATCAGGCGCATGTCGGAAAACAGCGCGGTGTCGCCCGCGAAATACAGGCGCTGGCCGCCGAACTCGATGACCAGACCCGTGGGCATTCCGCCGTAGGTGCCGTCGGGAAAGGAGCTCGAGTGCCACGCGGGGGTCAGGGAAACGCTGCCCCACTCGGCGCGGTAGGTGCCGCCGATGTTCATGCCGACGGCGTTGTTGGCGCCGTGCGCTCCGGCGTACCCGGCGATCTCGGCGGTGGCGATGATCGGCACGCCCGCCCGTCCGAAATCCAGGGCGTTGCCCCAGTGGTCGCCGTGGGCGTGGCTGATGAGCACGGCGCTCGGCTGCCACGACTGCACTTCGCCGAGGGTCACCGGGCAGCGCGGGTTGCCTTCGAGAAAGGGTTCGATGAGCAGACGGTGCGTCCCGTCATCGAGAAAGAAAGTGCTGTGGCCGAGAGAACGGATCTTGAGCATGAGGTTGCCTCCTGGAACTCCTGAGTATGAATGAGGAGGGGCGACAGCGTGGGGATGTTGTGCCCTTTTGTCCCCTCCCCCTGATCTCAGCCGCTTCATGGCGCGGGCCCCTATAGTAGACCGGCCCCACCTGGCGGCCCTTGCCGGTGGGCGACCGAAGGAGCCTGCTGCCGTTGACGACCCTGTCCAGCCTGAACCTGCTCGGCATCACCCTGCGCGACCTGCTCGACATTCTGCTGGTCGCGGCGCTGCTGTATCAGGGGTACAAGCTGGTGGTGGGCACCCGGGCGGTCAACGTGCTGCGCGGCATCATGGTCTTTGCCGGCGTGTGGGTGGCGGCGCGGCTGCTGGGGCTGGTGACGCTGACCGACCTGCTGGGCCGGGCGGGCACGGTGGGGCTGTTCGCGCTGGTGGTGCTGTTTCAGCCTGAGCTGCGCGCCGCACTCGAACGCGTGGGCCGACCACGCGGCGCCGCCGAGCGCGATGGGGCGGCACTGCAAGACCTCGCGCGGGCGCTGGAACGGCTGGCCGAGCGCAAGACCGGCGCCCTGGTCGCCATCGAGCGCCGCACGCCGCTGGGCGAGTACGCCGCCACCGGGGTGCCGCTCGACGCGGTGGTCAGTGTGCCGTTTATTGAGGCGCTGTTTGTCCGCAATGCCCCGCTGCACGACGGCGGCGTGATTCTTCAGGGGGCGCGTATCGTGGCCGCCGGCTGCCTGTTTCCCTTGCAGGCGAGCGACGGCACCTACCGCCGCTACGGCACCCGGCACCGCGCCGCCATCGGCCTTTCGGAAGTCACCGACGCAGTGGTGCTGATCGTGAGTGAGGAACGCGGCAGCATGCGGATTGCCCTGAACGGGCGCCTGGGGCCCGACCTCACCCCCACCGAACTGCGCGAGCAACTGCGCGAACTCGTCTATGAGCGCGAGGCATTGTCCCCGCTCCCCGCCGTGCCCGCCCCCGAGGGCCGGCCATGAGCGGCGGCGAAGCGCAGGGCAAGCGCAAACAGTGGCAGCGCTGGCTGAGCCCGCGGTACGTATGGCGGCGGCTGCGGCACAACATCGGTCCCAAACTGGTGTCGCTGGGGGCCGCGCTGGTGCTGTGGTCGGTCAGCACGGGCGATCAGCGGGCGCAGGTGCAGCAGAGCTACGACGTGCCGATTACCGTGCGCGACACCACCGGGGCGTCGGGCAGCGACGAGCGGCGCGCCGTCAGCGACCTCAACCCCGAGACGGTGCGGGTCACGCTGACCGGGCGCCCCGAGCGCCTGAACGAACTGCGCCCCAGCAATATCGAGGCGCTGCTCGACGTGACCGGCGTGCCCGAGGGCAGTTTCAACCGCCCGGTGCAGATCGTCGCGCCGAGCAACACGGTGCTCAGCAAGCAGGTGCCCGAGCGGGTGCAGGGCTTCGTGGACAGCGAACTCAGCCGCACGCTGACCGTCACCCTGGGGGTCGCGTCGCCCGCCGAAAACAGCCTGCCGCGCTTTGAGGTCCGCCCCAGCGAGGTGCAGGCCACCGCCCCGAGCCGGGTGCTCAATCAGGTGACGCGGGTGGTGACCAGCCCGGTCGACCTCGACCCCGGTGAGGAACGCGAGGCCCCCCTGATTGCCCTCGACAGCCGGGGCCGGGTGGTCGAGCCGGTCACGCTGCACCCCGCCAGCGTGTCGGTGCAGCGCCTCGATACCGGGACGCTGCCGGTCAAGACGTTACCGGTGGTGCTGGGGGCGCCCCCGGCGAGCCTGCGCGTTCAGTCCCAGACCCTGCAACCGCGCACGGTGCGGGTGGTCGCCGCCCCCGAACTGCTGGGGCGCCTGCGCGAGGTCAGCGGTCAGGTGGACTACCGGGTGGGCAGCTCCACCCTGCCCGTCACGCTGCGGCTGCCCGACGGGGCACAGGCGCTCGAGACCGTCAGCGTCAGCCTTGTCGTCGAGCGGATCAAGGCCCCCGACCCCGGCGCGGGAGCGCCCACCCAGCAAAAGTCGGGGGCGTCGTCGAGCAGTGGTGGGAATTGAGCAAAGCTTCCTGAGGCCCCAGGCAGCTCATACCCGCTTCCCAGGCCCGTGGGATACTCCAGCCGATGACCAAGTTCGTGTCTGCCCCGCTGATCTGCGGTTTGGCGCTGCTGGGGGCGCTGAGTGCCGCCCACGCCCAGACCGGTATTCCGGCGCTGCCGCCCATTGCTCAGCCGCTTCCTGTTCCGGCGCCGGCTCCTGTCACGCCGCCTGCGCCAACGGTTCCGGTGCCCCAGGAACCCGCTCCGGTGCCGCAACCCCCAATGCCACAACCGTCAGTCCCTCAAACCCCGGCTCCCCAGAAGCCGGTCACGCCCCGTCCGGCCCCCGCTCCCAGCCGCGCCCCGCTGCTGATTCAGGCGCGGGCCAACGTTCCGGCGCTGGTGGCAGGCAAAAAGACGACGGTGCCGGTGCTCAAGACGCTGACCATTCCTGCCGAGCGCGCCGCCCAGTTGCGTCAGCGCGGTGAGGTGTCGGCCAGCCTGCAGGCGGACCTCGACACCTTCCTGAAGTCGCTCGCCGCTCCGCGAGACGCCCGCTTCGAGCAGCAGGACGACGGGCAGTGGGCCGTGGTGCAGCCCAACGGCCTGAAGGTGGACGCGCAGGCGACCCGCGCCGCCGTAGCCAAGGTCCTGCGCGACCCGCGCGGCGTGAGCGCCAACGTGGTCGTGACCGGACAGGTCGCGCCGCAGCGCACGCTCGATTTCTTCGCCTCGCGCGGTATTACCACCTTTCTCGCGACCGGCTTTACCAGCTACTACGGCAGCAGCCCCGAGCGCGTCAAGAACATTCACGTCGGTGCCCAGAACTTCAAGGACCGGCTGTTCGAGGGCGACGTGTTTTCCTTCAACAAGTTCATCGGCCCGGTCAGCGAGCGCAACGGCTACGTGCCGGGGCTGGTCATCGCGGGCGACCAGACGGCGAGCGGCGTGGGCGGCGGTATCTGCCAGGTCAGCACCACCGTCTTCCGCACGCTCTACGGCGCGGGGCTGGGCATCGTGCAGCGGCAAAACCACTCGTATCAGGTTTTCTATTACGACCCGCAGGGCCTCGACGCCACCATCTACCAACCGCAGCTCGATCTGAAATTCGCCAACACCACCGGCGGCCCCATCTGGTTCCAGACCGAGTGGGACGACCAGGAAGCCACCCTGACCATCACCGCCTTCGGGCAGGCGCGCGACTATCAGGTGCAGGTGGACGCGCCCAAGACCCTCAAGACCGTCGCCCCGCCCAAAGACCGCCTGATTCCCGACGCCTCGCTTCCCGCCGGGCAGCGCAAGCAGGTGGACTGGGCCGCGCCGGGCGCCACCATCGAGGTCACGCGCCGCTTCACGCGCGGCGGCAAGACCTTCAAGCAGGACACGCTGCGAAGTGTGTACCGCCCCTGGCCGAACATTTTCCGGGTGGGGACGAAGAAATAGCAGAGGGCGAAGTGTAGAGAGGGAGAGGCGATGGTGCGGCCTCTCCCCCTTTCCTTAAAACCGTATTTTTTCCATCAATGGTTCGTGCAGTTTTGAGCCCAAAAGGAAAGACCCATTGAAAATGGAGCTGTGAAATCACCGCTTCCAATGGGTCTGATGGCCATCCTACAGTACGTTCTCAGCGCGGTCCCGCTGCGCAAGACGCAGCGGAATTTCCTGACCGTGCTGCTCAGCGTTTTTCTCGCTGTTCCTGGACGGCTGAACGCCCTGAATCTCTCCCGGTATGCAGCCTGCTCGGAGAGTACGATTCGTCGTTGGCTGCACCGAAGTGACGATGGGGCCATTCCGTGGGGCGCGTTACACCAGGCGACTGTCAGTACAGCAATCGAGAGTGGGCTGATCAGCCCACTGTGCGTTCTGGCCATCGACGCCTCTTTTCACCGCAAAGCCGGTCAGCACACCGCACACCTCGGCTCGTTCTGGAATGGCTGTGCCGCGCGGACCGAACGCGGAATCGAGCAATCCTGTTGTGCCCTCATTGATGTCCAGCACCGGCAGGCCTTGACGGTCGATGTCCGTCAGACCCTGACCGGGTCTGAGGCTCCAACTCGTCTGGAACAGRCCGCCGATCAGCTGGATGACGTGCTGCTCGATCTCCGGACTGTTCAACAGCTTGATCTGGCTGCTGTCGTTGCCGACGGGAATTACGCGAAGGAACCCATCGTGGAGACCGTGACGGGTCACGGTCTCCCGTTTATCTCCAGATTGCCTCGCAACGCCAACCTCAACGACCTCTACACCGGTGAGCATCCCAGACGACGGGGGCGAAAGAAGAAGTTCGACGGTAAGGTGGACTTCAGTGACCTGCAGCGCTTCGACCTCGTCTCTGCAAGGCCGACTGAGCGGGTGTGGACGCAGGTGGTCTGGAGCGTGCAGTGGGCGCGGGAAGTGCGCGCAGTCGTCATTCAGCAGATTGGTAAAAAGGGTCAGGTCACCGGCTACGCGGTGCTGTTCAGCACCGCTGTGACCATGCCGGCTCATGAGGTCATGGCGCTGTATCGAAGCCGCTTTGAGATCGAACTGATCTTCCGGGATGCCAAACAGTTCCTGGGGGGCCAGGATGTGCAACTGCGGTCACAGCAGGGCATCGAGGCGCATTGGAACGTGGTGCTGCTGACCCTGAATCTTTGCCGACTGGAGGCCCTGCGAGCGGCAGGTGGCGGGCAGGATCTGGTGTTCAGTCTCGAAGACATGAAACGCAGGGCGTATAACGCCCTGCTGGCCCAGGTCATTTTATCCAATCTGGACCTCTCGGCTCGCTTTGAAGAATGAGCGAATTCGCCGTTCAGTCCGCTGGATTTCGGACTTAAAGCCGCCTAAAACTGCACGAACCATTGTTTATGCGCTCCGCGCAAAATTGCGCCCGGACATGTCCGGTACTCAATTTGAAACCGTGTGAAGGGTGGCGATCAGTTCGGCGGCGCCTTCCCGACTGTGCAGGAATTAAGCGGAATCCGTATGAGACCAGCGGGCCGTTCTTGCCGAGAGGTTTCTTCTGCATCACCTCGAGCTCAAGCCTGCTGCCCGGCGAGTTGGGAGGCGACAGCTTCTTTCAGGCTGGTGCTGGGCCTTCCAATCAGTTCGCGCAGGTCGCTGTTGGGCAGCTCCAGTTCGCCCCGCGCCACCCCTTCGTCCGAGGAAACGAGCATCTGCGCGACAGGCGCAGGCAACCCGAAGCCTTCCAGGGTGCGCTGATAGTCTTCGGGCGCGAAATTGCGGTATTGCACGTCCTTGCCGCTCTGCTTCGACAGTTCGGCGGCCAGTTCGGACAGGCTGAACGCTTCGTCGCCCGCCAGTTCGTACACTTTTCCGGCCTGTCCGTCACGGGTCAGTGCGGCGGCAGCGGCCTCGGCCAGGTCCTTGCGGGAGGCGGCGCTGATGCGGCCCGTTCCGGCGGCTCCCAGGACACTTCCGGTCTGCAATGCCTGCGCCAGATCGTAGTTTTCCAGATACCAGCCGTTCCGCAGGAGGACGAACGGCACGCCGCTTTCGGTCAGCAATTTCTCGGTGGCCTGATGGTCGGCGGCCAGGGACATCCGGGCCGTGTCGGCCTTGAGCAGGCTGGTGTAGGCGAGCAGTTCCACGCCCGCTGCGCTGGCCGCCTCGATCACCGTGCGGTGCTGGTCCGCGCGGTCATTCAGGTCGCTCGACGAAATCAGCAACAGCCGCTGCACCCCCGCCAGTGCCCTGTCCCAGCCTTCCGGCGAGTTGTAGTCGGCCTGACGAATCTGCACGCCGGGCGCGAACAGACCCTGCGCCTTGGCAGGATTCCGGACGATGGCGACGATGTGGTCGGCAGGCACACCGCGTTCCAGCAACGACGAAACGACGAGCTGACCGAGCTTCCCGGTGGCGGCGGTGACGGCGATGGTCGGGGATGAGGTGGAATTCATGGTGGACTCCTTTTGGATAGGCTTGAGGAAGCAGATTCAGAGTGTCTGGGCCGGACAGCTTGGAGAATGATCTCCCCTCGAAGGCCCATATCGTGGGCGTTTTCCTGAGGGTGCGTCGCGTCGCCCACATGACCACCCGTGAAGCTGGCGAAAGGGAGCATAGGGCAGTGCTCCAGAAAATCCTTCAAGCGGCTTTGAGAGACTCGGCCACTTCCAGAAGATTAGCCCAGGGACGGTCGTATCCCAAAGCGGAATGATATGGTTTCAAATTGAGTCCCGGACATGTCCGGGCGCAATTTTGCGCGGAGCGCATGGAAAAAATACGGCTTTAAGGAGATGGACGGGCATCCGGCGCCTCTTCCGGATGTTCGGGAATCGGATTAAAGCCGTATGAGGGCCAACAGTGTTGCACCAGGTGCGGAACTCAGCGCATAACGCGCTCAGTTCCGCTTTTGTTTTCGGCCCCTCCCTGAAGATGAACTCGCACTTCAGGGTGCAGTTGACCCGCTCCAGAATGCCCATTCCATCCTTCTGCGACACTTTGACTCTTATCCAGGTCCCCACCTCGTTACAGGCAGCTTTGAAGTCGTCTGACGTTATTCCTCGGCCTCGTAACCCAGGATTTGCAGAATCCGGTCGAGCTCCTCGCGGGAGCCGTAGTTGAGTTCCACGCGGCCCTTGTCCTCGCCGGTGATTTTGACGCGGGTGCCGGTGCGGCGGCTGAGGTCGAGTTCGAGCTGCCGGTAAGCGCGCGGCGGGTTGACCTTGATGGGCGCGCCCTGCCCCTTGTCGCGTCCGCCGCGCTCGCGCTTGAGCGCTTCGGCCTCGCGGACGTTCAGGCCCCGGCTGCGAATCTGCTCGAAGGCCCACAGGCGATCGGCTTCCGGCTGCGTCAGGACGGCGCGGGCGTGGCTGGCGCTGATGCTGCCTTCGTCGAGCGCGCGCAGCACCGGCTCGGGGAGGGTCAGCAGGCGCAGGGCGTTGGTCACGGTGCTGCGGCCCTTGCCCACCGCCTGCGCTACGCCTTCCTGGTTCAGGCCCTGGTCGAGCAGCGCTTGATACGCCCGCGCTTCTTCCAGCGGGCCGAGGTCTTCGCGCTGCAAGTTCTCCACGATGGCGATTTCGAGCGCCTCGCGGTCGCCGAGGTCGCGAATCATCACCGGCAGTTCGGTCAACCCGGCGAGTTGTGAGGCCCGCCAGCGTCGTTCGCCCGCCACGATTTCGAAGGCGTCGCCGCGCGGGCGCACCAGCAGCGGCTGCAACACCCCTTTTTCGCGGATGCTCTGGGCGAGTTCGGCGAGCGATTCGGGCTCGAACACCTGCCGGGGCTGGTAGGCGGCCTGGGCGATGCGCTCGATTTTCAGGGTCTGCACCTGTGTTCCCGTCCCTGCCTGCGCGACGGGCTCGCCTTTCTTGGTCAGCAGGGCGTCGAGGCCCCGGCCCAGGCTAGATTTTTTCGACACGTTGCAGCACCTCCTCCGCCAGGCGCTTGTAAGCGGCGGCCCCACTGGAGAGCGGCGCGAAGGCGTTGATGGGCTTGCCGAAACTCGGCGCCTCCGAGAGCCGGACGTTGCGCGGCACCACCGACCAGAACACCAGTTCGCCGAAGTGCTGCCGGACCATCGTTTCGACTTCCTGCGCCAGATTGGTGCGCGAGTCGAGCATGGTCAGCACGATGCCCAGCACCTTGAGCCGGGGGTTGAGGCCGCCCTGCACGCGCTCCACTGTCTCCATCAGCCCGGCGAGGCCCTCCAGGGCGTAGTACTCGGCCTGCACCGGAATCAGCAGGGCGTCCACCGCCGCCAGCACGTTCACCGTCAGCGGCCCCAGGCTGGGCGGGGCGTCGACCAGCACCAGGTCGTAGCCCTGCACGCTCGCCAGCAGCCGCGCCAGGGCGTCGGGGTCGTCGGCCAGTTCCACGCCCGCGCCCGCCAGGTCGGGGGTGGCGGGCAGCACGTCCAGGCCTTTTTGCGTGGTGCCGAGGGTAAAGTCGGCGCTGCGGGCCGGTTCGCCCAGCGCCTCGTACAACCCCTGTTCGGCCCCGCGCTGCCCCAGCCCGCTGGTGGCGTTGCCCTGCGGGTCCATGTCCACCACCAGCACCCGGCGGCCCCCGGCGGCGAGGTAGGCCCCCAGGTTGACGGCGGTGGTGGTCTTGCCCACCCCACCTTTCTGATTGACGACTCCGATGGTTTTCATGCCTCTCCTGTCACTCCTGGCCCCTCCTGCACACCTGCGCGGCGCCTGCCGGTTGCTCCCGCGCAGTGGCGCACAGGTCCAGAGTCTAGAGCAGTTCTCCGAATGGCGTGCTGCGGGGTCCCCGCCCGCGTGGTCCGTCATTCCGCGTCCTGCTCGTCAAATCTGCTGTCAACGGGACTGTTCTTTCGCTTTCCAGAAGAGCGGCTGATGGGTCGGCACGCCCTCACGGCGGGGGTATTTGGCCGGGGTGGGGCGCTGCTTTTCCAGCACGATGAGGGTGCGGGCGTCGCCCGAAACGGGCAGGGTGAAGGGGTCCACTTCGATGATGCGCCCGCCGACTTCGCCTGCCGCCCGCCGCCCGGCGTCGAGTTCTTCTTCGCTGAGAGGCCCCTTTTGCGCCACGAACACGCCGCCGACGCGCAGCAGCGGGAGTGCCAGCTCGGCGAGCACCGGCAGCGCCGCCACGGCGCGGGCGACCACCCGGTCATAGCTCCCACGGTGCTCGGCACTTTGCCCTAGTGTCTCGGCGCGGCCCACCTGCGGGGTGACGTTGGAGAGGCCCAGTTCAGCGGCGGTCTCGCGCACGAAATCGATTTTCTTGCGAATGGAATCGAGCGGGGTCAGCCGCAGCTCGGGGCGCAGGATGGCGAGCGGCAGCGCCGGAAAGCCCGCGCCGGTGCCGAGGTCAAGCGTCTTCCACTCGCCGTCCAAATGACCGCCGCGCAGGGTGGTCAGCGAGTCCACGAAGTGCTTGAGCACGATGTCCTCTTCCGTCTTCAGGGCGGTGAGGTTGAGCCGCTCATTGCCCGCGCGCAAGAGCGCCAGCAGCCGGGCAAACTGCTCCTCGTGCGGGGCCACGTCCAGGCCCAGGTCGTCGGCCCCGCGCCGCAGCAGTTCGCGGCCCGCCGGGGTCAGTGCGTCGGGAATCACAGGCCATACCTCCGTTTCATGTCCTGGTAGCGCTCGTAGGCGTGCTCGTCGGTCTGCTCCAGCGGCAGCTCGTCGAGCAGGGGAATAAGGGACTCGCGCAGCGTCTGCCCGCGCATCATCCACTGAAAATAACTGCGCCCGCCGTGGGTGTAGGGGCCGTAGAGCTTGGACTCGGGGAACATTCCCAGCAGGGTTTCAAACAGCCGCTGGTGCCGGGTGTGCATCCGCAGCGTGACGTGCGGCTGCTTGCCGTCGCCGCCGAAGTGCCCCTCGCCAATCAGGATGCCGAGCAGCAGCCCGCGCTGAAAGTCGTTCAGTTCGGTCATGTGGGCTCCCCTGCGGGCCCGGCCCACTCACGTCTTTTCGTCACTCTGCCTGTCCGCCAGTCCACCGCCGGACTGTATCAGGCCGCCTCTTGCCCAGGTTCCTTTGACTCAGGCTGACTCAGTCGTCTTCCAGCAGCAGCTCCAGCCCCCGGCTCGCCGATTCGCGCAGGCTGAAGGTGGCGTCCGGCGTCAGGTCGGTGGCCTCGGGGTTGATTTCGATGACGGCGCCGCCACGCCGCAGCGTCTCCGCTGCCAGCCCCGCAGCCGGGTAGACCACGCTGCTCGTGCCGATGACCAGGGCGACTTCGGCCCCGGCAAAGGCCCGCTGCGCCGCGTCCAGCGCGTCTACCGGCAAGTATTCCCCGAACCAGACGATGTGGGGGCGCATCCGCTGGCCATTGGGAGAAAGCGGCGGCAGCGTCAGCTCGTCCGGCGCGGCCAGGGGAAAGACCTCGCCGGTCAGTTCGTCGCGGGCCTGCAAGAGGTTGCCGTGCAGTTCGACCAGTTCGCCTCCTGCGCTCCCGCTGCCGGCGCGGGCGTGCAGGCCGTCCACGTTCTGGGTCGCCAGGAAAAAGCCCGGGCCCTTGCGCCGTTCGAGTTCGGCCAGCAGCTCGTGGCCCCGGTTGGGCTGCGCGGCCAGCACGTCGCGGTAGCGCCCGGCGTACCACTCCCACACGAGGTCGGGGTCGCGGCGGTAGGCGTCCGGGCTGGCGAGGTCCTCGGGCCGGAAGCGCGCCCAGTGGCCGGTCTGCGCGTCACGGAAAGTCGGAATGCCGCTCTCGGCGCTGATGCCCGCGCCCGTCAGCACGGCGACGCGGCGGGCAGCCTTCAGGGCGGCGCGGGCTTGGGAAAGGTCCATGCCGTGAGGATAAAGGGCCCTGAAGCTAGATGGCCCTGTAGAGAAAGGGACGAGGCCGGGAGCGGACGTGAACTCCGCTTACTGGCCCCCTCCCCGCCATCACCGCCGCAGCTTGCGGGCGGCTTCCTCCGGCGTCAGCTCGCCGCGTTCGAGCTGGCTGAGCACCTCGTCCTGCGGGTCGGGCGCTTCGGGTTCGTAGCCCATCGCTCGCAGCAGGGCATCGAAACGCGAACGCACCGTGGGGTACGAGAGGCCCAGAACCCGCTCCACTTCCTTGAGGTTGCCGCGCACCCGGATGTAGAGGCGCAGAAATTCGAGGTTCTCGGGTGTCAGGGTGGCGAATTCGTTGAGTTCGAACACCCCGCGCACGGTGGTGCCGCTGGTCGGAAACCGCAGTTCCGTGACCAGCGGCGCTTCGGTTTCGTCGGGAAAAGGCAGAGGCAGCGGGCGCATGGGGGGATGGTAGAGGGTCGGGAGCTTTTGCAGCGCGAACCGCCCCGGCCCTGTCACCGGAGGACGGTCACCGAATGCTGATCTGAATCTCGTTCCCCGCGCTGTCCTCCGCCGTCACGAGGTCGCCGGGCGGCGGGTCAGCCTCGATCAGCAGTTGCAGCGCCTCCAGGCTGAAACCTGCCGCTTCCAGTGCGCGTACTCCGTGTGGCGGAATCAGCTTGTGCAGATGCGGCGCGAGGCTCAGCGGAAAGTGGGCGTGGTACTCGCTGCCGTCACTCGACTCGGTGTGAACGCTCAGGACACGTGCCGAGGGCCCCGGCTGCGGGCTTCCCCAGTTCAGGTGCTGCTGGGGTGAGTCGGCGGCGCTGTCCAGGGTGCGGCCCACGAGTTCGGCTGTGCGGTCAGTCATGGCTTCTCTTCCTCCAGGGCGGCCTCGTCCCGGCTGGGGCGTCCGCGGCGACGGGTCACGCAGCCCGCGCAGCAGCAGCAGGTGCTCGGCAAGTTGTTCGGCGCTCAGGTTCTCGCGGGCCAGCAGCGAGGCGAGCAGTTCACGGTCACTGCCTTCCAGCGCCAGTTTCGGACTCAGCGCGGCCAGCAGCGGCGCGGCGTCGTCCAGCGTCAGGCGGCCCGCCTGCACCAGCCCGAGCAGGCGCACCACCTTTTCCCTCATGCGGTCTTCTCTCACGCTGTCCCCAGCCGAATCTGGCCGCCCGCCACCTGACAGGACAGCAGCGCGGCTCCGTCCCCGAGCTGCCCCTGGTACCTCGCGCTGCCGAACTCCCCACTTTTGCGGGTGGCGAAGTCGGCGGCGAACAGGCCCCCGGTAACCCGGGCGTCCACCCGCAGCGAACTGTCCGGACGGAGGGCTAGCCGGGCATTGCCCCCATGCAGTTTCAACTGGTGCTCGCCCGACGCGAGTTCCCCGTTCCAGTTCAGGTTGCCGCCGTGAATGCGGGCACTCAGAGCCGTGCTCCCCGCCACGCTTACGTTGCCGCCGTGCACCGTGAGGTCCGTGCCGCCCATCACTGCGCCCACGCTGAGATTGCCGCCCTGGATGCGAGCACTCAGGGACGCCATAGCCGCTGTCCTCACATTGCCGCCGTGCAGCGTGATCTGCAACTCGCCGCCGAGGCCCGGCAGGGCCACCTGACCGCCGTGTACCTCGGCCTGCACATCGCGCGGCGCGAACGGCAGGGTCAGCACCGCTCGCACGTTGCGCCAGTCTCCGCCCAGCCAGCCCCGGCGAGCCGTGTCCTTCACCTCACGCACCTGCCAGCCCTGCGGCGTGGCGGTCAGTTCCACCCGCCCCGGCTCGCTCACATGCAGTTGCGGGTGCGGCGCGGCGCTGTCCTGAACGACATGCAGCGCGTAGCCGGTCACGTCCAGATGCAGGTTCGGGGGGGTGTCGGTCGCCGCCGTCAACGGGGCGAGGTTGAGGGGTTCGCCGGGCTCATCGCCGGCCAGACCGTCCAGCAACTCGGCGGCTTCCTCAGCGGTGAGTTTGCCTGTGGCGACCAGATGTTCGACCTGGGAACGGAACTGCTCGTGCTGCTCTTCGTTCATGGTGCCTCCTTAAGAGAATAGAAACATGGAATTACCAAAATGTCAAACCCAGGCTTTCATGTTTATGCCGAGTTCAGAGGGATTTTACCCATAAAAACGATAATTCCCAGACCGACCTAGAAAACCGGAGTTTATAGAATGGTAAATCACCCCTTCACCCCTCCCCTTTCAGCCTCCGGGCTATCCTGCTCGGCATGACCCAGCCCGAACTCACCCCCGCCCAGCGCACCGAGGTGGAACTCCTCGCCCGGGGCCGCGCCGACAAGAGCCGCGTCCTGCGCGACCTGAAGCTGCCCGAAACGCCCGAGGCCGCCCACGCGCTGCTGCTGCGCCTCGGCGTCTGGGACGAGGCCCGCACCCCCTACGCCGACCGCCTGCGCGCCGCTTTGAACGCAGTGGAGTTGCCGGTGCCCGACTTCGACCCCGCCGAGGAGCGGCTCGACCTGACCCATCTGCCCACCTTCGCCATCGACGACGAGGGGAACCAGGACCCCGACGACGCGGTGGGCGTGGAAGACCTCGGTGGCGGCCTGACCCGGCTGTGGGTGCACGTGGCCGACGTGGCGGCTCTGGTGGCCCCCGACAGCCCGCTTGACCTCGAAGCGCGGGCACGCGGCGCCACCCTCTACCTGCCCGACCGCACCATCGGGATGCTGCCCGACGAACTGGTGGCGAAGGCGGGGCTGGGCCTGCACGAGGTGTCTCCGGCGCTCTCCATCTGTCTCGACCTCGACCCGGACGGCAACGCCGAGGCGGTGGACGTGCTGCTGACGCGCGTGAAGGTGCAGCGCCTCGCCTATCAGGAGGCGCAGGCCCGGCTGGAGGCGGGCGAGGAACCCTTCGTCACGCTCGCCCGCCTCGCCCGCGCCAGCCGCCGCCTGCGCGAGGGCGAAGGCGCGCTGTCCATCGACCTGCCCGAAGTGCGCGTGAAGGCCGACGAGACGGGCGCCTCCGTCTTTCCGCTGCCCAAGCCCGAGATGCGGACGGTGGTGCAGGAGTGCATGACGCTGGCTGGCTGGGGGACCGCCATCTTTGCCGACGACAACGAGATTCCCCTGCCCTTCGCCACCCAGGACTACCCCACCCGTGAGGTGGCGGGCGATACCCTGCCCGCGATGTGGGCGCGGCGTAAGACGCTGGCCCGCACCCGCTTTCAGCCCTCGCCAGGGCCGCACCACGGGATGGGCCTCGACCTCTACGCCCAGGCGACGAGCCCCATGCGCCGCTACCTCGACCTGGTGGTGCACCAGCAGTTGCGGGCCTTCCTGGCGGGCCGCGACCCGCTGAGCAGCAAGGTTATGGCCGCGCACATCGCCGAGTCGCAGATGAACGCCGACGCCACCCGGCAGGCCGAGCGCCTCAGCCGCCGTCACCACACCCTGCGCTTCATCGCCGCGCAGCCGGAGCGCGTGTGGGACGCGGTGGTGGTGGACCGCCGGGGGGCACAGGCCACGCTGCTGATTCCCGACCTCGCCTTCGACGTGCAGGTAAACACGCCCGCCGCTCCCGGCACCGCGCTGCAGGTGCAATTTGCCGATATCGACCTGCCGCAAATGCGGGTGCGGGCGCGCAGCGTCTGACGCTGTCAGCAAGCGAATCCGCAGCGGGACATTTCGCCCTGAACGAAAAAAAATGACGTTCTAGACGCGGGAAAGTTGCCTCATCTTGCATTTGGAAAGCGCCAGAGCTGTCTAAACTGCGGGTATGACTGCCGCGAGCCTTCCCTGCGACATCGTGTCCCTCCGCATGGCCCACTGCCGTGCCGAGCACGCCGCCGGAAGTCGGCAGTATCACCTCGCGGTGCTGCATTACCGCACCTGCCTCGAAGTCGCCGAGCGCCGCGAAGACTGCCGCGCCATGCAGTTTTTCGCGCTGCGCCTCGCCGAGTGCTATGACGAAATGGGCCTGAGAACCAAGGCGCACTCTTTCCGTCATCTCGCCGACGCCGATGACACCGCTCTGCTGGGCTAAAAATTCTTTTGCTCTAAAGCATTTGACAGAATGATCTGGTCTGTCTTTGACCCTCTACCTTGATGGGAGAGGGCCTTGCGAAGCAAGGGGTGAGGGTGTCTTTTTCTGTCAAATGCCCTAGTAAACGTCAGGAAGACCAACTGGGCCGGAATGGACTCTGCCGATACTCACTGATTTGCTGTGCGAGGCGCAGAGTCATCAGAAGATGTTCGTACCGTTCGGGATGACCATTGAGAGCCTGTCCGCTGGGATGCCAACTGTTGAGGGTCACAGTCCTGCTGACGGCTCTGCCCTTGACCCGCGCCCACCCGCTGGCGGCGGCTCGTCCCAGCGTGACGACGACAGCCAGCTCTGGCAAAAGCTCGATGAGCTCGGCGAGAAGGTCGGCGCCTTCCTGAATCTCGCCTTGCTTGACGCCGCGAATTCGGTGGTCATCACCTACGTACCACGGCACGATATTCCACAACAAAAGCTGTTCACGACGCACGCCGCTGTCTGCAATGAGCTGAAACATGGTGTGGGCCGTGTGGTCGTCATTGTCCATGCTGATAAATCCACTGCCACCGCGGGACTGCGCGGCTTGTGGCCCCGGCGCTTCCAGCAGGCAGAGAATGCGGCTGTTGACGCCTCCACCTGCCGGGTCAAGCTCTGGAATGTCCAGGCCGCGTGGCGCCACCCTTGCCCGTAAGTCCTGAAGGTGAGCTTGCAGCGGGACGTGGTGCGGCAAAGTGAGCTAGGAGCGGCGCTGCTCTACTTGGGTAGGGTCGGCAAGCTGTCTGGATGAAGTTGGAAATTCTGGGAGAGCGCTGTCCATGTCCCCAACTCTACGGGGGCCTCTGAAAAGCTGACATACATGGGGAAAACAAAAAATCCCCTGCCAGGGACAGAGGAGTTCTCGTTTGGTGGCCAGGGCCGGACTTGAACCGGCGACCCAACGATTTTCAGTCGTTTGCTCTACCAGCTGAGCTACCTAGCCGTGCTCCCCAGGGGGAGACTTTGGCGGTCCGGACGGGATTTGAACCCGCGACCTTCTGCGTGACAGGCAGATATGCTAACCGCTACACTACCGGACCAACTGGTAAATATGAGGCTGCCAAAAGCAGCGCGATTAAAGATAGCGGGCGATTCTCAGGGTGTCAACCATGTCACGGTGTGCGGGCGAGAGCAGGGTGACTGGCCCGCTAGACTGCGGGGCGTGATGAGTGATCTTTCTGCTGACTCGGCGTCCCCCCGCGTCGGCGTGGTGATGGGCAGCCGCAGCGACTCCGAGACGATGCAGGGCGCCTTGGACCTCCTGTCGCAGCTTGAGATTCCCTACGAGGTGCGCGTGCTCTCGGCCCACCGTACGCCGGGGCTACTGTCGACCTACGCGGCCCGCGCCGAGCGGCTGGGACTCGCCTGCATCATTGCCGGGGCGGGGGGGGCCGCGCACCTGCCAGGGATGCTGGCGGCCTTTACGCGGGTGCCGGTGCTCGGCGTGCCGGTGCAGTCGCGGGCCCTCAGCGGTCAGGACAGCTTGCTGAGCATCGTGCAGATGCCTGCCGGTGTCCCCGTCGCCACCTTCGCCATCGGACAGGCGGGGGCCAAAAACGCTGCGCTCTTTGCCGCCGCCCTGCTCGCCACCACTGATGCGGGGGTGCGGACCCGGCTGGAGGCCTTCCGCGCTGCTCAAACTCAAGCCGTGCTGGATGACCCCTATTTCGACGGTCATCCCCAGGCGGGCACCGAATGAGCGACCAACCTGCGGCCACCCTCGGCATTCTGGGCGGCGGACAACTCGCTCAGATGCTGGCCCTCGCTGCGCTGCCGCTGGGGGTGCAGGTGCGGGTGCTTGAACCTGATGCGGAAGCCCCAGCCCGGCTGTGTGCCGAGCATGTGCACGCGCCCTACACCGACCCGGCGGGGCTGGACGCGCTTGCGGCGTGCGACGCGGTCACGCTGGAATTCGAAAATGTCCCGGTGGAGTCGCTGGACGCTCTGCGGGGCCGGGTGCCGGTGCGTCCCGGAGCCGGGCTGCTCGCCCGCTCCAAGCACCGCGCCCGCGAGAAGGCGGCGCTGCAAGAGGCGGGGGCGCGCACGGCGCCCTTCGTGGTCATCCAGCGGGAAGCGGACCTGGACGGCGCTCTGGACCGGGTCGGGGGCCAGGGCATCCTCAAAACCTCCGAACTCGGGTACGACGGAAAAGGGCAGGTGCGGGTGGCCTCCGACACCGACCTGCGCCAGGGCTGGGCCGAGCTGGGGCAAGTCGCCTGCATATTGGAAGGCTTCGTCACCTTTGAGCGCGAAGTCAGCCTCGCTGTGGCGCGCACGGCGGACGGGCGCCTGGCCTTTGGGCCGCTGGTGGAGAACGTCCACCGTGACGGGATTTTGCGGACGTCCGTTTACCCCGCTGCCGTGCCGGACGGCACCGAAGCCCGCGCCCGCGAGATGGCCCGCGCCGTGGCCGAGGGCTGGGGCCTGGAAGGGCTGCTCACGCTGGAATTCTTTCAGGTGCCGGACGGCGACCTGCTGGTGAATGAGGTCGCGCCCCGTGTCCACAACTCCGGCCACCTGACCCAGGACGGCGGCGGTGCCAGCCAGTTCGAGGCACAGGTGCGCGCGGTGCTGGGCCTGCCGCTGTCCGACTGGTCTCCCCTGCTGCCCTGCGCGATGGTCAACTATGTCGGTGTGGAGGGGGCCGCGCCCGACTGGGCCGCCATTGACGCCCTTCCCGGCACCCGCGTCCACCTCTATCACAAGGCGCACCGCACCGGGCGCAAGCTGGGACACGTCAATCTGGCAGCGCCCGACCTGCCCACCTTGCATCAGCGGCTGGCACAGCTCGAACAGCTCATCCCCTGACTTTTCGTCTGCTTCCCGCACCCCCCGTGACCCGTTCCTGATCGAGTGTCGGGGCAAAGGTAAGCTCTGCTCATTGCCCGTCAGCCAGGGGCGTCTAGGGTAGATGGATGAAGCGTTTTCTTCTTCCCCTGCTGCTGACCTGGCCTGGCGCGGCGCTGGCAGCCCAGCCTGCTCCTCAGCTGGCACTGGCACAGGATCTGCAACTCACTTTCAAGGGCGAACTCAAAAAGATCGACGACGGTCAGCTCGTCACGGCGCCTGTGACCAAGAGCTGGACCCTGCCCGCCAAGTGGGTTGCCCGCAGCCGTGAGTACAACAAGCTCAGCTCGTACCTGACCCCCTACCTCGACCGGGTGGAAAAGGAAACCTTCGTGCGTGGGCGCCCCGCCAAGTTCGAGCAGGTGGGCAACAAGTGGGTGGCGACCGACCAGCCCGAGTGGAAGCTCGACCGTCCGGCGACGGAGGCCAAGCTGCTCGAAGCGATTCGCACTGGGGCAACGACCCTGCCGGTCGTCTTCAGCGAAAAGGTGCCCCAGCGCAGCGTGGCCCTGCTTGCCGAGCGCGGCGTCATGCGCAACCTGGCGAGCGCCCGCAGCTCATTTACTGGCAGCCCGGATTTCCGCGTCAAGAACATCGTGGTCGGGTCTTCTAAGCTTGACTACCAGTGGGTGGCGCCCGGCGAGGACTTCGATTTCAACAAGTCAATGGGGGACATCAACGCGGCCAACGGCTTCGTGCCCGGTTACATCATTTCCGGCGGCACGCTGGCGCTGGAAGACGGCGGCGGCATCTGCCAGGTCAGCACCACCATTTTCCGCGCCCTTTGGGAAGCGGGCCTGCCCATCGTAGAGCGCAACCAGCACTCCTACCGCGTCCACTACTACGACCCGGTGGGCTACGAGGCGACGGTGTACGCCCCCAGCAAGAACCTGCGGATGAAGAACGACACCGATGCCTACATCTTCATTCAGGCGAGCTGGAACACGGCGACCCAGAAACTACGCTTCGACGTGTTTGGCCCTGACACGGGCCGCAAAACCCAGATCAGTGCCCCAGTGGTCACGGATGTGAAACCCGCCGCCTCTCCCACCTTCACCCCTGATAAGCGCGTGGTGCTGGGGCAACAGCGCCTGCTCGACCAGCCGATGGAGGGGATGACGAGCGTGATTACCCGCACCGTCACCTTCCGCGACGGCACCAGCCAGCAGGACAGCATTAAGAGCGTCTACAAGCCCTGGGGCGCGGTGTACGGCGTGCATCCCAGCGACCCGCGCCTGAAGCAGACGGAAGCGCAGGCGAAGAAGTAAACCGAACTGCAACCCCGGCGGCTCCCTAGACGGGGCACTGCCGGGGTTGTGTAATCTCTCGGCAGGGCGGAATGTTTTAATGCCCTCACCATGACCACCGACCAGCAGCGCCGCGCCGCCAACGCTCGGCAATTTGACCGTATTGCCGCCGACTATGACGCGCTGGGTTTTTTGACTCAGGCTGCGTTGGCCCTGGCCGCCGCGCTAGATGTTCCGCCCACTGGCCGGGTACTTGATGTGGCGACAGGTACCGGCACTGTGGCCTTGACGCTCGCTCCAAAGGTTGCTGAGGTGATGGGCACTGACATTGCCCCAGCCATGATTGAACAGGCGCGGCAGCGGGCGGCTGGACGCTCCAACGTGCAGTTCGTGCTTGCTGAGGCAACAGCCCTGACCTTTGCCGATCAAAGTTTCGACGTGGTGGTTTGTGGCGCAGGGCTTTTTTTCGTGCCCGATATGGTCGCAGCTTTAAGAGAGTGGCGGCGGGTGCTGCGGCCCGGTGGCGAAGTCGTGTTTAGCGCGTTTGGGCGTGGCCTGCTCGGCCCGTTGCCGGGACTGTGGCGCGAACGGCTCGCCGGAGAAGGCGTCAAACCTGGAGCGCCGCCGCTGGGGCGTATCGGTACGGTAGAGGCCGCAAAGGACTTGCTCATTCAGGCAGGGTTTGCTGAGGTGACTGCCGAATTGACGCCGTTGCCCTACACCCTCGCTACGCCTGCTGACCGCTGGGCCGACATCCGGGCAGGACTGGAAGGATTGCCCCTTGCCCAATTCACGCCAGAAGTGCAAGCCCGTCTAGAAGACGAGCATCTTGCCGAATTACAACCGCTGTTCGCCGCTGGGCCGCTGACGGTGCCGATTCTCTTGATCGTGGCGCGAGGGCGCAAAGCGGTTTCAGATTGAGCCTGACTCCTTGGAGGGGACTCACTCTTAAGCTCAGTGAGCCTCCTTCCCCATTTGTTTCACCGTCAAGTTTCGCGTGAAACCTAACTTCCCACTCGCTGGCCTTTCAGATGCACCAGCAGGGCACTGATATCGGCGTGGCGGACACCGGAAATGCGGCTGGCCTGCTCCACTGTCTGCGGTTGCAGGCGCGTTAATTTTTCGCGCGCTTCGTTGGACAGGGCCGTAATACCGGCGAAATTCACGCCGCTGAGGCTGAGTTCACGGGCTTTGGCTTCTGAGCGCAGTTGCGATTCGGCGCGGGCGATGTAGCCGGCGTACTTGACGCGGATTTCCACCGCTTCGCGCTCGCTGGCACCCAGTTCGGCGGGCAGTGTGGCGCCCAGAGTTTCTACGTCGGCCAGCGACAGCTCGGGGCGGCGCAGCCAGGCATCGGCGGTTTGCCCTTGCATGCGCTGCTTGCTGAGGCTTTTGATGCCGCTCTGCACCCGAGCGTACTTCTCCTGCACCCTTATCAACTCGGCGTCATCAACCAGCCCCAGCGCATGGCCGATAGGCGTCATGCGCTCGTCGGCGTTGTCCTGGCGGACCAATAGGCGGTGTTCCACCCGGCTGGTCATCATGCGGTAGGGTTCGTCGCTGCCCTTGAAGACGAGGTCGTCGAGCAACACACCCAGATAACTGGTTTCCCGCCCGATGACCTGTTCGTCCAGGCCAAGGGAGCGCCGCGCTGCCGCCGTCCCTGCGACCAAGCCCTGCGCCGCCGCTTCCTCGTAGCCGCTGGTGCCGTTGAGCTGCCCGGCGGTGAAGAGGCCCGGCAGCTTTTTGGATTCGAGGTTGAGGGTGAGTTCAGTGGAGTCCACCACGTCGTATTCCACCGCGTAGGCGTAGCGCTGAATGACGGCCTGCTCGAAGCCTGGGAGCGTCCGCACCAGTTCGTCTTGCAGGCGCGGCGGCAGTGAGGAGGAAAAGCCCTGGAGGTAGACCTCGCTCGTCTGCACGCCGTCGGGTTCCACGAACAGCAGGTGGCGGTCGTGGTGGGCGAACTTGACCACTTTGTCCTCGATGCTCGGACAGTAGCGTGGCCCCAGGCCCTCGATGTCGCCGGCATACATGGGCGACTCGTGCAGGTTTTCCTGAATCAGCGCGTGCGTCTGCGGTGTGGTGTGGGTCTGCCAGGTCGGAGACTCGGCGGCGCGGGGACCGGGCGTGCCGGTAAAGCCGCGCGGCTGCGGGTCGGCGGGAATTTCCAGCAGGTCGGCAAAGCGCACCGAGTCGGCCCGGACGCGCGGAGGGGTGCCGGTCTTGTAGCGCTTGAGCACGTGCCCGCCGCGTTCCAGTGGAGCTGAAAGAAAGCGCGAGGGCGGCTCGCCCTGTCGTCCCTCGGGGCGCGATTGGCGGCCATACCAGGTCACACCGCGCATGAAGGTACCGGCGGCAAGGACCACACTGCGGGCGTGCAGGCGGCGGCCATCGCTGGTCACGACCACCCAGCCGCCCTGCCCATCCTGTTCCAAGTCGGCGGCTTCACCGCGCACAATCTCAATTTCGGAGTGCCCGAAAATCACGTCCTGGGCGCGTTCGGCGTAGGCGTCGCGTTCGTTCTGCACGCGCAGCGACTGCACGGCGGGGCCCTTGCTCGCGTTGAGCATCCGGGTGTGAATGGCGGTGTCGTCGGCGAGGCGACCCATCAGTCCGCCGAGCGCCTGCACTTCAAAGACGAGCTGGCTTTTGCCCGGCCCGCCCACCGCCGGGTTGCAGGGCATGCGGCCCACCGTCGCCGGGTTGCCGACGAGCAGCGCGACCCGCGAGAATTTGGCGGCGGCCCAGGCAGCTTCCAGCCCCGCGTGGCCTCCGCCGATGACGATGACATTCCAGCCCTTCATAAGGGGTCAGTGTAGCGGCCTGAGCGCCTAATAAACGTGCTGTGCGTAGGAGCGCCAGCCCCTCCTGAATTGTGGACCTGGCCACTCTTAGGGCTCACAATAGCGGCATGGACTTCGCCAGCTTAAGGGCCGACCTCATCGGGTCGGAGGCCGTCATCCGCACCCCGTTCGGCGAGCGGCGGGTCACTTACGCCGACTACGTGGCCTCGGGCCGGGCGCTGCGCAGCGTAGAAGACCAGGTGCGCCGGCTCGCGCTGCCGCTCTACGCCAACACCCACACCGAGGACAGCGCGACCGGCGCGCACTCCACCCACCTGACCCACGAGGCGCACGAGTACGTCAAGGCGCAACTCGGCGCGGACGCGAGCTGCAAACTGGTGTTCTGCGGTTCGGGCAGCACGGCGGCGGTGCGGAGAATGCAAGACATTCTAGGCCTCAGCGTGGGCTGCGCTCACCGGCTGACGGTGCTGGACGCTCTGCCCGAGCACGAGCGCCCGGTGGTCTTCGTCGGCCCCTACGAGCACCACTCCA
This sequence comes from Deinococcus radiodurans R1 = ATCC 13939 = DSM 20539, assembly GCF_000008565.1. Taxonomy (GTDB): domain Bacteria; phylum Deinococcota; class Deinococci; order Deinococcales; family Deinococcaceae; genus Deinococcus; species Deinococcus radiodurans. The sequence goes on from NC_001263.1 coordinate 28,500, forward strand.
ACGAGGTGAGCTGGCGCGAGACGCTGGCGGAAGTGGTGGAGATTCCGCTGTGTGCGCGCGGCAATCTGGATTTAGATGCCCTGATTACGGCGCTCAAAGACCCCCGCTACGCCCGCCGTCCCAAAATCGGCTCGTTCAGCGCGGCGAGCAACGTCACTGGCCTGCTCACCGACACCCGCACCGTCGCGCGGATTTTGCACCGGCACGGGGCCTACGCTTTCTTCGACTTCGCGGCGAGCGCGCCTTACGTCGCCATCGACATGAAGCCGGGACAGCCCGACGGCTACGACGCGGTGTTTCTCAGTCCGCACAAGTTTGTCGGCGGCCCCGGAACGCCCGGCCTGCTGTGCTTCCGCGCGGAGCTGTACCGCCTCAGCAGCCCCAGCACGGCGGGTGGCGGCACGGTGCGCTATGTGAGCCGGACGAAACACACCTTCGTGGACGACATCGAGGCCAGGGAAGACGCCGGAACGCCCGCCATCCTCGGCAAGATTCGCACGGCGCTCGCCTTCCGGGTTAAGGAAGAACTTGGGGTCAGGGCGCTGACCGAGCGCGAGCATGAGCTGTTCGGGCGGGCGGTGACGCGACTGGGTATCCATCCCCGCGTGCAACTCCTCGGCAACCCGGACGCGCCCCGGCTGGCCTTCCTGTCGTTTCTGGTGAAGGCCGAGGACGGCACTTACCTGCACCCGCGCTTCGTGGTGCGGCTGCTCAACGACCTTTTCGGCATTCAGGCGCGCGGCGGTTGCGCCTGCGCCGGGCCGTATGGGCACGCGCTGCTCGACATTGACGACGAACGCTCTGAGCGGTATTTCCAGTGCGTGATGAGTGACCTCGACGGCCTCAAGCCCGGCTGGACGCGCCTCAACCTTGCCCCCTGGGCCACCGACGAGGAAGTGGACTTTCTACTCTCGGCCATCGAATTCGTCGCTGAGCACGGCGAGAAGTTCCTGCCGCTCTACGACTTCGATTGGAAGACCGGCGCCTGGACGCATCCGCAGGACGCTGCGCCGCCCTCGCTGTTCGGTGACGCGGTGCCGCAGCGGGGCAGGGGAGAAGTGCCCTACGCCGCATACCTGCGCGAGGCTGCGGAGCGGGCGCAAATGCTGAACGTAGCAGCGCGGCGCCCCATTCCGGAACAAGTGCCGGGCGACTTGGTCTTTTTTGCTTACTGAGGGGCTTTTTGCCCGTCCAGCCCAGCCGAACTCCCCCCAATTCGCCTTTTGGAGCCGTGGAATCTACAATGCCTAACGCTCGTTAGCTAGACAGATTTCACAGGCCGCCGGGGCAAGCCTTTTGCCCCCAGCGGTCCGTGTGCCAGGAGGCCTGAAGTTCATGATTCAACCCTTTACTGCTGATCCCATCCGCTTCGTGGCGGAAGACGGGCGGCCTGTGCTGGCGCTGCCGGAGCGTTACACCCCGGCGCTGCTGCGTGAGCTGCACCGCCTGATGCTCCAGGGCCGCGAATTCGACCGCAAACTCATCACCCTGCTGCGGCAGGGGCGCACCAGCTTCTACTCGCAGGCGAGCGGCATGGAGGCCACCCAGATCGGGCTGGCGAAGGCCATTCGCGCCGGGCACGACTGGGTGTGGGGCTACTACCGCGACCAGGTGCTCGGCATGGGCCTCGGCGTGCCGATGTTCACGCTGATTTCGCAGTGTCTGGGCTCCAACACCGACGAGTGCCGGGGCCGCCAGATGCCGCACCACTTTTCCTCGCGGGCGCACAATTTCGTCTCGGCAAGCAGCTCCATCGCCTCGCAGGTGCCGCCCGCCGCCGGCAACGCGAGGGCGCAAAAGTACCTCGGCACCGATGAAATCACCGTCGTGACCTTTGGGGACGGCGCGACCAGTGAAGGCGACTGGCACACCGGCATGAACATGGCGGGCGCCATGCAGGCCCCCTGCCTCTTCGTGTGCGAGAACAACCAGTGGGCCATCAGCACCCACATCCGGCACCAGACCGCCTCCGAGAACATCCACATCAAGGCGAAGGCCTATGGGATGCCCGGCTTCTACGTGGACGGCAACGATGTGGTGGCCGTGATGGAAGTCTGCCACCACGCCGCCGAATGGGTGCGGGCGGGCAATGGCCCCGCGCTGGTCGAGTGCCTGACCTACCGCGTCGGCTCGCACTCCAACGCCGACGCCGACGCCGAAAAGAGCTACCGCACCCGCGACGAGGTGAACGAGTGGCTGGGCCGTGACCCGATTCAGCGCGTTGAAAACCTGCTCGAACACCTCGGCGACCCCATCAGCGCCGAGGAACGCGCCGGAATGATTGCCGAAATCCACAAGCAGATCGACGACGACGTGCGCCGCGCCGAGGCCGCCGGGTATCCCGACTGGCGCATCATGTTCGAAGACGTGTACTCCGACATGCCCGACCACCTGCGGCAGCAGGCGGCGATGCTGCGCGAGGAGCAGGGAGGCAGCGCATGACCGCGACCCAGGAGAAACAGGCACAGGGGAAGCAGGCAGGGACGGAACAGCCCGCCGTTCGCACCCTCAACCTCATTCAGGCGATCACTGAGGCGCTGGCCGACGAGCTGGAGCGCGACCCCAACGTGGTTCTCTTCGGGGAAGACGTGGGTGCGCGCGGCGGCGTGTTCATGGCGACGGCGGGCTTGCAGGAACGCTTCGGCAAAAAGCGCGTGTTCGACACCCCGCTCGCCGAGGGTTCCATCGTCGGCGCGGCGGTGGGCATGGCGGTGCGCGGCATGCGCCCGATTGCCGAGATTCAGTTTGCCGACTACATCGGCCCCGGCTTTGACCAGATTCTGAGTCAGGCGGCCAAGATTCGCTACCGCAGCGGCGGGCAATTCAGTGCGCCGCTCGTCATCCGCACTCCGTCGGGCGGCGGCGTGAAGGGCGGGCACCACCACAGCCAAAGCCCCGAGGCGTACTACTGCCACATGGCGGGCATCAAGGTGGTCATGCCGAGCACGCCCTACGACGCCAAGGGCCTGCTCAAAGCCGCCGTTCGCAGCGACGACCCAGTGATGTTCTTCGAGCCCAAGCGCCTTTACCGCGCTGCCAAGGGCGAAGTGCCCGAGCACGACTACGTGGTGGAACTCGGCAAGGCGGCCATTCGCCGCGAGGGCGACGACCTCTCGCTCATCGGCTACGGCGGCGTGATGCCCGACCTGGAACGGGCCGCCGACGCGCTCGCCGCCGAGGGCATCAGCGTGGAAGTCATCGACCTGCGCTCGCTGGTGCCGTGGGACCGTCCGCTGGTGCTTCAGAGCGTGGAAAAAACGGGCCGCGCCGTGCTCGTCAGCGAGGCGCCGCGCATGGCGAATTTCATGGGCGAGGTGGCCTACACCATTCAGAACGAGGCCTTCGATTCCCTCTCGGCTCCGGTGCAGCAGGTGGCGGGCTTCGACACGCCCTATCCCTACATTCAGGACAAGATTTATCTGCCGGGCGCCAACCGCATCGTCGCCGCCTGCGTCAAGGCGCTGAACTACTAGTGCTGATTGGCGGCTGCTAGCTTCCCCCCATGCCTGACCCTCTGCGTCCCGTTCTCGGTCTTCTCGGCCTCGTCATCGGCTTCGGTCTGTACGCCCTCGCCGGGCGGCTGGCCGAGCCATGGCAGAGCGTGACTCTGGCCCTGCTCTTTGCCCTGCTGGGCGCCGCCGCGTGGGGCTACGCGCAGGGTGAGCGGTGGATTCACGTCTTGGCGGGCGTGTTGCTCGCCTACGCCCTGTTTCGTCTTCTTTTCCCCTTCCTGAACCCGAGGTAATTCATGAAAGAACTGCTGCTGCCCGAACTCGCCGAAAGCGTCGTCGAGGGCGAAATCCTGAAATGGCTGGTGGAGGAGGGCGACGCTATTGCCCTCGAACAGCCGCTGTGCGAAGTGATGACCGACAAGGTGACCGTCGAACTGCCGAGCCCCTTTGAGGGCACGCTGCACAAGCGCATGGCGAACGAGGGCGACGTGGTGGCCGTACACGCCGTCATCGCCCTGATCGACGACGGTGCGGGTGCCGGGGCCGGAGCAATACCAAGTGCTACCCAGGCCATTCAGGACAGCGCCGAGAACCCGACGACGACTGAAGTGACCCTGCCTGCCCAGGCGGAGGAGGAGCGCGAGGCGATGGGCGGGAGCATCGTGGAAGCCGGGCACATCGCCAAGGCCGACGACGACTCGACCAGCCTCTTCAAGACCTTCGCCAACGACGAGGAGGTCAAGGTGCAGGGCCTCGGCGCCCGTTCTGGCAGTGGCGCGCCCGGCAGCAGCACGGCGGGCACCGGGACGCTAGACCGCGCACCGGAGACTGCCCCCGCTTCCCCTACGCCTGCCACTGCGAACGGGGGCCGCGTCCTCGCCGTCCCCGCCGCGCGTCAGGCGGCCCGCGAGCTCGGCATTGACCTCGCTGCGGTGCGCGGCAGTGGCCCCAACGGGCGCATTCGCGTGGCGGACGTGCTCGCGCACCAGCAGAGCGGGCAGGCCCAGCCCCAGCAAACCCAGCCTCAACAGGCGGCGGCCTCTCAAGCAGTGGCCCCTCAGCCTCAAGCCGCCGCTCCCGCTGCCCCGGCACCTGCCGGCAAGCTCGCCGCGCCCTCCGCGCACCTGCCCGCCCCGGTGCAGTACCGCACGCCCAAGGGCTACGAGGACCGCGAAACCCGTGTGCCGCTGCGGGGAATGCGCCGCGCGATTGCCAACCAGATGCAGGCGTCGCACCTCTACACCGTCCGCACCCTGACGGTGGACGAAGTGAACCTGACCAAACTGGTCGAGTTCCGCCAGCGCGTGAAGGACGAGGCCAAGGCCGCCGACGTGAAGCTGTCGTACCTGCCCTTCATCTTCAAGGCCATTACGGTGGCGCTGAAAAAGTACCCCAGCCTCAACACGTCCTTCGACGAGGCGACGCAGGAAATCGTCCAGAAGAGCTACTACAACCTCGGAATGGCCGTCGCCACCGAAGCCGGGCTGACGGTGCCGGTCATCCGCGACGTGGACCGCAAGAGCATCTTCGACCTCGCCCGCGACGTGGTGGACCTTGCGGGCCGCGCCAACGCGGGCAAGCTCAGCCCCGACGAACTCACGGGCAGCTCGTTCAGCGTGACCAACATCGGCAGCATCGGCGCGCTGTTTTCGTTCCCCATTATCAACGTGCCCGACGCCGCCATCATGGGCGTCCACTCCATCGTCAAGCGGCCCATCGTGGACGAGCACGACAACATCACCGTGGCCCACATGATGTACCTCTCGCTGTCGTTCGACCACCGCCTGATCGACGGCGCCGAAGCCGCCCGCTTCTGCAAAGAAGTCATCCGGCTGCTCGAAAACCCCGACCGGCTGATGCTCGAAGGGTTCTGAGCCGAGCTTTCCCCTTGGCCCTCTCCCTACGCGGGGGAGGGCTTTTTTGTGCCTCGTGGGCGCGGCGTGCAGGCTGCTCAGGAAAGACAGGAAAGAACGGCCTCGGCCTCGATTTCCACCAGATGCCGGGGGTCAATCAGGGCGGCCACCTGCACCATGGTCGCGGCAGGACGGATAGCGCCGAAGACCTCGCCGTGCGCCCGCCCGACCTGCTCCCAACGGCTGATGTCGGGTACGTACATGCGCGTCCTGACCACGTCTTCCAGCCGCGCCCCCGCCTGCTCCAGCGCTTGCCGGATGAGCCCGAGGGCCACTTTGGTCTGCCAGTAGGCGTCCCCCACGCCCACGACCTCGCCGTCCACGGTGGCGGTCGTTCCGGCCACCTGCACGATATTTCCGACCCGGACGGCTCGCGAGTACCCCACGGTGTCTTCCCAGGGAGACGTTCCAGCAATGTTCTGACGCATAGCCCAGGGTAGTGTCCTAATGTCTCCTTGCGGGCCAAGCGTCAGCTCTGCGGTTTTGCGCTCTACTCCCCTCATGCCCACCATCCGGACTGCCGCCGACCTCGGCCTGCGCCTGCGCACCGCCGCCGACATTCCCGACCTCATCGGCGCGGCGTATGGGGCCGACAGCGTCATCTTGCACGCAGACGACCTCGCGCCCGAGTTTCTGGACCTCCGCAGCGGCCTGCTGGGCGAACTGTTTCAGAAGGCCACCAATTACCGCCTGCCGTTGGCACTCGTTCTTGCAGACACTGACGCTTACGGCCCCCGCTTCAGCGAACTGGCGCTCGAACATCGCCAGCACCCGCTGATTTGCTTTTTCGATTCGGAAGAGGCGGCGCGGGCGTGGCTGGAACGGGTCTAGCCGCCTGACCCCAGGCCCGCAGCCGATAAGCTAAACTGAATTACGGTGCTGTGCGCCGTGCTTTTTTTTGACCCCTGTGCAGGTGGCAAGGAGACAAAGAAAGTAAGTCTGGGCGCATGGCTGGAGGGCTGAGATGCCTGGAATTGCAATTGTCGGTGCCCAGTGGGGCGATGAAGGCAAGGGGAAAATTGTCGATTTTCTGGCCCCCGAAGCCGAGTACGTGGTGCGCTATCAGGGCGGGGCCAACGCGGGCCACACGGTCAACGCGAAGGGCAAGACCTTCAAGCTCAACCTGCTGCCCAGCGGCGTGCTGCACGAGGGCGCGACCAGCATCCTGGGCGACGGGATGGTCATCGACCCCGAGAAGTTCATCGAGGAACGCCGCAACCTGATGGAAGGCGGCCTGAACCCGCGCCTCAAAATCAGTGACCGGGCGCATATCGTGCTGCCGCACCACAAGTATGTGGACGGGCGCAAGGATTTCGTCGGGACGACCGGCAAGGGCATCGGCCCCGCCTACGCGGACCGGGCGCGGCGCGTGGGCATCCGCTTCGGCGACCTCCTCGACGAAGGCGTGCTGCGCGAGCGCATCGAGCGCCTGCTGGAGGCCAAGCCCAACTCGACGCGTGACGCGGGCTGGGCCACCGTCGAGGATGGCCTGAAGTCGCTGGCGCCCATCCGTGAGCAGCTCGCGCCGTTTATTGCCGACACCGGCAGCGAACTGCGTCAGGCCATCAAGGACGGGCGCAAGGTGCTGTTCGAGGGCGCCCAGGCCACGCTCCTCGACCTCAACTACGGCACTTACCCCTTCGTGACGAGCAGCCACCCCACCGTCGGCGGCATTCTGGTCGGCACCGGGGTCAACCACAAGGCGCTGCACCGCGTCTACGGCGTCGCCAAGGCCTTCAACACCCGCGTCGGGCACGGCCCCTTTGCCACTGAGGTCCACGACGAGGCGGGCATTCTGCGCCTGCGCGGCGACGGCTCGCAGCCCTGGGACGAGTACGGCACGACCACCGGGCGGCCCCGGCGTGTCGGCTGGCTCGACCTCGAACTGCTGAAATACGCGGTGGACGTGAACGGCCTTGACGGGCTGGTCATCAATAAGATGGACATTCTGGGCGGCCTCGACGAGATTCCCGTCTGCACCGGCTATGACGAAGGCGGTCAGCCCGTCTTCAAGAAGATGAAGGGCTGGTCGAGCACCGACGGCGTAACTAGTCGCGCGACGCTGCCGAAAGAAGCGCAGGCTTACCTCGACCTCATCGAAGACACCGTGCAGTGCCCCGTCGTCATCTTCTCGGCGGGCCCTGAGCGCGAGAAGACGTATGGGGAAGTGCACTGGGGGTGAGGTTGGGGGCTGGTTTGGGCTGGTGGACCCCCTCACCCCTTTGCTTCGCAAAGGCCCTCTCCCACAAGGGTAGAGGGTCAAAAACGCCTGAGCCCTGAGCTTAAGCTGACCCTCTCCACTGGTGGGAGAGGGCCTTGCCGCAGGCAAGGGGTGAGGGGGCCACCCCGCCAACGTCTCTCCCCAACCCTTCCCTCAAAGGAGTCCCCTTGCCCGACAACCCGAACAACCTCGAACCCCTCACCCGTGAGTGGCTTGCCGCCATCGGCGAAGACCCGGACCGTGAAGGGCTTCAGCGCACGCCGCAGCGCGTCGCCAAAGCCTGGGCGTACATGACCGAGGGCTACGGGCAGACGCTCGCGCAGGTGGTGGGCGAGGGCGTGTTTGCCGCCGAGGGCAGCGAGATGGTCATTGTCAAGGACATCGAGTTTTATTCGATGTGCGAGCACCACATGCTGCCTTTTTATGGCCGCGCCCACGTCGCCTACATTCCCGGCACCCGGATTCTGGGCCTGAGCAAATTCGCCCGCATCGTGGACCTCTACTCGCGCCGCTTGCAGGTACAGGAGCGGATCACCACGCAGGTGGCCGACGCTGTGGAAGAGCTGCTGGCCCCCAAGGGCGTGGCGGTGCTGATGGAAGGCATTCACCTGTGCATGGCGATGCGCGGCGTGCAAAAGCAGAACAGCTCCACGACGACCTCGGCCATGCGCGGCCTCTTCCGTTCCGACCCGCGCACCCGCGCCGAGTTCATGAGCGCTGTGCAGGGAACGCTGCGGGGCCGCTAACCGCAACAGTGCCGGAAGGGAGCCCGCGTGGCTCCTTTTTGCGTTTGCCCCTACCCTGACCCTATGCTCGCGCCGTTTTTGCTGCTGACCCTCGCCGCCACTTCGGTGCCCGGCAAAGCCCCTGTGCCGGGGGCGCCTGCGCTGCCCTACGGTCAGGACCTGCGGGTGCCGGGCAGCAAGGCATCGGTGCGGCTTGAAAAGGATGGGATGGGGACGAACATTTCCTCCCTTTTTCTCGACGAGCAGTACGACACCCTCGGCAAGACCTTCGTGCAGTTTCGCTGCGGTGAGGGAGGCCAGCTCAATTTTTTCCTGAAAACCAAAGTGCCGCTGCTCAGCGAGGCCGATCTCGTGTCTGGCCGCTCGCCGAGCCTCAGCTACCGGGTGGACGGGCAGCAGCCCCGTGCCTTTCCCGGTGTGCTGACGCGCAAAAGCGGCGACTTTGACCGTTTCGTGCTGGCGGTGAGCGACGCGAGTGACGCCCGCTTTCTGGCCGCGTTTCAGGCCGCGCGGAAAAAAGTGGAACTGCGGGTGGCCCGCACGGGAGGCGCCGCGCCGCTGACGCTCACTTTTCCCGTGAAGGGCTTTCGGGAGGGCTTGCAAGTGCTGGCAGGGTGCCCGGCGTTGCCGTAAGTAGAGGGCCGTTCTTTCTGGACACCCCACAGTCAGCTGGGGGCCGCAGGCTTTACCATCTGTTCATGACCACTGCCGACCAGCCTCAGGCCGTCCGCGACGACGCGGTCTTCGACCTGATTGCCCAGGAAGCCGAGCGCCAGCGCACCGGCCTTGAGCTGATTGCCTCCGAGAACTTCACCTCCGCCGCCGTGCGCGAGGCCCAGGGCAGCGTGCTGACCAACAAGTACGCCGAGGGCTACCCCGGCAAGCGCTGGTACGGCGGCTGTGAAGTGGTGGATCAGGTGGAGCAGCTCGCCATCGACCGCGTCAAGCAGCTCTTTAACGCCGAGTGGGCCAACGTGCAGCCGCACTCGGGCTCGAGCGCCAACCTCGCGGTGTACAACGCCCTGATTCAGCCCGGCGACACGGTGCTCGGCATGGACCTTTCGCACGGCGGGCACCTGACACACGGCAACAAGGCCAACTTCTCGGGGATGCGCTACCAGATGGTCGCTTACCAGCTTGACCGCGAAACCGAGCGCATCGACATGGAAGAAGTGCGCCGCCTCGCCCACGAGCACAAGCCCAAGATGATTATTGCCGGGGCGAGCGCCTACAGCCGCGTCATCGACTTTGCCGCCTTCCGCGAAATTGCCGATGAGGTGGGCGCCCTGCTCTTCGCCGACATCGCCCACATCGCGGGCCTGATCGCGGCAGGCGAACACCCCAACGCGCTGCCGCACGCGCACGTCGTCGCCTCGACCACCCACAAGACCCTGCGCGGGCCACGCGGCGGCATCATCCTGGCGAACGACCCCGAAATCGCCAAGCAGCTCGACCGCACGGTGTTTCCCGGCTACCAGGGCGGCCCCCTCGAACACGTCATCGCGGCCAAGGCGGTGGCCTTCGGTGAGGCGCTGCGTCCCGAGTTCAAGGACTATGCCCGGCAGATCATCAAGAATGCCCAGGCGCTGGCGGGCGAGTTCCAGCAAAAGGGCTACCGCGTCGTCTCGGGCGGCACCGACAACCACCTTTTTCTGCTCGACCTGCGCCCCCAGGGGCTGAACGGCACCAAGGCGACGCGGCTGCTCGACGCCAACCACATCACCATTTCCAAGTCCACCCTGCCCTACGACACCGAGAAAATCCTGCACGGCGGCGGCATCCGCATCGGCACGCCCGCCGTCACCACGCGCGGCATGACCGAAGCGCACATGACGCAGGTGGCCGACCTGATTGACCGTGCCCTGAAAGGCGAGGACGTGCAGGCCAAGGTCCACGACTTTGCCGGTGGCTTCCCACTGCCCTGAAGACGGCTGCACCGGCCTTCCGCTGCTCACTTCCTGGGCAGCGGGAGGTTTTTTGACGGTTCGTCGGTGCTTGGCGGCGGCACTGGCCTAGAATGCCCGCGCATGACTCCAGACGCTTCCCTCTCGCCGCAGCTTCCGGAGCTGGCCCAGCTTTCTCCCTCACAGTTGACGCTGCGCCTGACCCGGCTGGGGTTGCAGGCCCCGGACCTCGGCAGTGCCATGCAGCCGATGCTCGAAGCGCTCGTGGTGTGTACGGGCGCGGCAGGCGCCGGGTACTTTCAGTGGCGGGACGCGACGCTGGCCTACCACGCCCGCGCCGCCGCCGGGGAAATGCCCGCCGGCCCGGCGATGGAGGCGATTCTGGCACACGGGCTGCCGGGCCACCTGCCGCTGATCGGGGCACTCTCCACCGCCGAGGACACGCTGTTTATCGGTGACACCCGGCAGGAGGCCGTCGCGCTCGGCTTTCCCGAACTCGGCGTGCTGGGGCTGTGCGCCGCGCCGATCCGGGCCCGCGACGGCGAGCTGGTCGGCGCGATTCTGGCGCACACCTTTACGCCCTCGCCCTGGCCGGAGCCGGACCGCGTGCTGATCGGCAACGTGACGGGCACCCTGTCGTTGCTGGCCGCCCGGCTGCACGCCGAGGAACGCGAGCAGGCCGCGCACGAGGGCGCTCTGCGGGCGCTGGGGCTGTCGCTGGAAGCGCGCGACGCCGAAACCAAGGGCCACACCGACCGGGTCACGCGCCTGGCCGAGCGGCTGGGTGAGCGGCTGGGCCTGGACTTCGACGAGCGGCGCGAACTGCGCTGGGGCGCCTACCTGCACGACCTCGGCAAGATCAGCCTGCCCGACGAGATCCTGCTCTACGAAGGCCCGCTGACCGCCGCGCTGCGCCGGCAGATGCAGGGGCACGTGCAGGAGGGGGTGCGCCTCGCCGGGCAGCTTCCCTTTTTGCCGCAGTCGGTGCTCGACGTGATCGGCGCTCACCACGAACGTTGGGACGGCGCCGGGTATCCGCTGGGTCTGCGCGGCGAGGAGATTCCGCTGCCGGCCCGCATCTTCGCCATCTGCGATGTGTACGACGCCCTGAGCAGCGCCCGCCCGTACAAGAAGGCCTGGGAACGTGCCGATACCCTCGCCTACCTGCGGGCCGTGAGTGGGGAGCAGTTCGACCCACAGGTGGTGACGGCACTGCTCGACCTGCTGGACGGTGAGGGGTAAGTCGCAGGCAAGAGAAGCGGCTTAGAGCACCACTTCCAGCCCACTCAGGCACTCCTCGGCAATCGCGCGGGCCAGCGGGTCGCGGGTGGTGCGGGCGTAGCTCACGCCGAGTTGCAGGTGGGCCTGCCCGGTGTCGGCGTCGTTGCCGAGCGCGAGGGTCTGGTAAAAGGCGAGGTGGGTGTGGGCGAGCAGCACGTCGCGGGTGTGCTCGGGAGGCAGGGTGAGCAGCAGGTCGAGGGCGCTGTGATAGGCCGTCAGGGCGCGGTGCGACTCGCCCCCCACCGCGTACTCGCGCCCGAGTTGCAGGTGCCGGGCAGCGGACAGGTAAGCGGGCCTCATGGGACCGATTGTAGAGGGTAGGGTCCAAAGCGTGACCTTCGGGCGAGCAAGCTGGGGAAGGGAGTGACGCGGGGCGCTTTTTTCCGCCGCACGAAAGGCGGAGAACTGCTCTAGACTCGCCGTATGCCCGATCTTGACCGCGTGCGTGAGGCCCTGCAAAACAGCATGTCCACCTGGGCCACGCTGGAAGTGCGGGGGGACCAGGCCCGCGTGGTTCCGGCCCCCGACCTCGAACAACTCATCGCCGAACTCGACCGCCTCGCGCCGCAGTGGAGCCTGAACTGGGGCTGCGACGCCGCCTCGCCCTACGTGGTCCGCGCCCGGCTCGACGTGGCCGGGGTCAGCCGTGAGGGGCTGGCGCAGGCCCCCACCCTGAGCGACGCCAAACTGGCCGCCCTGGCCGAGCTGGCGCGGCTGTTTGGCATTTCCGGTGGTGAGGGCCGCTGGGTGGACTACGACCCCGAAGACGGCCCCAATGTGGCCGACCTCGACGCCGAACGTGAGTTGCCCACCTCACCACGTACGTCCGCCCTGCCCCCCGAGCCGCCGCGCGACCCGCAGATGGACAAGGCCCGGCGCCACATTGACGAGCTTCTCGAGCAGCTCAAGGCGGCGGGCAAGGGCGGCGAGGCGACCCGCATCCTGATGCGCGGTTACGGCGAAACGGTGGACGAGAGCCGGGCGCTGTACAAGCAGCTCAAGGCCATTCTCGACCAGTAACGCGGAGCCGGGGATGCACAAGTTTATTGCCATCGGGGACGTGCACGCCGAGTGGGACACCTTCTGGGAGGCGCTGCGGGCGGCGAGCTGTGTGGACGCGGACGGCCTGCCCACGCCGCCAGTGCGTCTGGGACGCTATCAGGTAGTCGTCATCGGCGACCTCGTGCATCCCAAGTCGCCCGAGGCCTATACCCGGCTGACCGGCTGCGACCCTTTCGACATGAACGACGAGGACCACCGCCTGATTGCCGCGCGTGAGCAGGTGCGGCAGCTCGAAAAGTTGCAGCGTTATCAGGCCGCCGCGCCGCACGCGGTGCATGTCATCCTCGGCAACCACGACGACGCTGTGCTCGACCCCCGTTTCGTACTGGGCACGAGCGGTGGCCTCAAGCACGTCGAGTTCGACCCGGAGCACGGGGGCCTGCTGCTGCCGCCCCCCCTGCACGGCTGGATGAGCCACTTTCCACGGGAGCTGCGGGTGGGCCGCCTGCAATTTGCCCACGTCTCGCCGCTGCCCGCCCACCTGTACTACGACGACCTGTTTTACAGCGACCGCAGCGCCAAAACCTGGTTTCGTGATACGCCGGACTATGTGGACATGGCCGGGCTGGTCTTTGGGGTCTACGGCCACACCAAAACGGACGGCGGCGTCCTGCTGCACCACGCGCCCACTGGGCAGCCGCTCTTCGCCATCATTGACGCCCTGACTGAGCGCGAGTATCTGGAAGTGCTGTACGACGCCGCCGCCGAAGTGCCTCTGCGTGGGGTCAGTGTGGTGCCGTTCTGAATCTCTACTGTGTGGGCTTGACAGAAGAGGGAACCGCCGTTAGACTTCTTTCCGCCCTGGGTCGTTAGCTCAATTGGCAGAGCAGCTGACTCTTAATCAGCGGGTTGTAGGTTCGATTCCTACACGACCCACCAGGAAAAGCCCCCCGCCACGTGCGGGGGATTTTTTATTGTCCTTCGGGGTGGCGCTTCAGCACGTAAAACGCCCGCTCGCTTTCCCGTGCCAGGTCGGTCACGCGGTAGCCGCGCCCCAGGTAAGCCGTCAGCGTGTCGCGTAGGGCGAGGCGCCAGGGGGCGCGCTCCTCGTCGGAGACGGCCAGCGGCACTTCTGCCAGCACGGTGGGCGCGTCGGCGGAGAGGTCCGGCGTGCCAGGGCGTGCCCCGACGCCACGCAGGACCACGGTGCCCAGCGGGGGCGAGGCGGGCGCAGGAACGTGGGGCCGGGTCAGGTCCCACTCCACCAGCAGGCGGTCGGCGTGTGGGGCGTACCAGTCGGGGAGGTAGGTGCTCGCCGTCACTCCCAGCTTGCCGAAGTTGAGCCGGGCGTTGCGGGCCACCAGCGGGTCGAAGGTCCAGGTCATGCGCGTCAGGCCCTGCGCCAGCGCCCGCCCGCGCTGCGCGAGTTTGAGGGCCACCGCCAGCCCGCTGCCGCGCACCTCGGGCCGCAGCGCCAGAAAGTGCGAGTGGTGCCAGAGGTCGTGGCCCCGGCCCGGCAGCTCCCTCCCCAGCAGCCCGCCCAGCGCCGGGAACCCGTAGGCCAGCCCCACCGCCGGGCCGCCCTCCGCGCGGTAGGCCGCCAGCACGATGCCCCCGGTGGCTGCGCTGATGCGGAACATGGTGGCGGGTAGCACCTCGCGGTCCTCAAAGCCCCAGGCCGCTGCCTGCACGTCTTCCAGTTCACGCATCGCCTGCGGGTCGGTCACGTCGCGGATGACGTAGCCGGGGACCGTCACGCCCGGTGTTCCTCCTGCGCCTCGGTGACGGTCGCCAGGAACTCGCGGTCAAGGGTCACGCCCGTGCCCGGCCCCTGCGGCACTGGCATCAGGCCGTCCACGGCTTCGAGCGGCTCCTGAATCAGGTCGCGCTCCCAGTAGCGGCTGGCCGAACTGGTGTCGCCCGGCAAGCGGAAGTTGGGCAGCGTCGAGAGGTGGATGTTGTGCGCCCGCCCGATGCCGCTCTCCAACATCCCGCCGCACCACACCGGGGCGCCGAAGCTCTGGGCCACGTCATGCACGCGCCGCGATTCGGCGTGTCCGCCCACGCGGGCCACCTTGAGGTTGATGACGCCGCCCGCGCCCAGTGCCAGCGCCTTGCGGGCGTCCGCCGCCGACGCCACCGACTCGTCGAGGCACAGCGGCGTGCGGATGCGCCGGGCGAGTTCGGCGTGGTCTACGAGGTCGTCCCAGGCGAGCGGCTGCTCGATGTAGGTCAGGTCGTACTCGTCGAGTTGCCGCAGCCGCCCGGCGTCGGCCAGGGTGTAGGCGCTGTTGGCGTCCACCGTCAGGCGAATGTCGGGAAAGGCTTCACGGGTCGCCCGTACCGGCTGCACGTCCCAGCCGGGCTTGATCTTGAGCTTGATGCGGCGGTAGCCCTGCTCGACATGCTTTCGCACGAGGTCCACCGTCGCCTGCTCGCCCGCCTGAATGCCGAGGCTGACCCCCACCTCGACCTGCTCCTTGTGGCCGCCGAGCAGTGTCCCGAGCGGCACCCCCAGCGTGCGCGCCCACAGGTCCCAGGCCGCCATCTCGACCATCGCCCGTGCCATGCGGTTGCCCCGGTAGCTGCCGAGCGCGTCCGCCACCGCTTCGGGGTTGGCGAAGGTCTGCCCCAGGATGGCGGGCAAAAAGGTGCCGCGCAGCAGGTCCAGTGCCCCGGCAATCGTTTCCTCGCGGTACATGGGCCGCGCTTCCATGGTGCCCTCGGCGACGCCCTGCACGCCCTCACCGTGCAGAATCAGCAGCGGCACCACCTTGTGGGTTTGCACCCCGAAACTCGTTTCAAAGCGGAACTTGAGCGGCAGCCGCGCCACGACGATTTCAGCAGCTTCAATTTTGAACATACGGCCAGTATGCGCCATCCGGCGGAGGCACCCCAGCTTTTATCCGGGTAAAATCTGGACATGACGGAACCCACTCTGACGGTTTTTGCCGGAGAAAAGCGGCTGCTGACCGGCTCCCTGCGCGAGGTGCTGACCTATCTCAAGGTGCAGGAGCCTGCGCAGGTGCTGATTTTCGATGACCAGACGGGCCGGCCGCGCGACTTCGACCTGTCGGGCTCGCTGGAGGACGTGCTGGCGCGCGAATTGCCGGGCGCGCCCGCCGGCTCGCTGAAACCGGGGCGCCCGAAGCTGGGCGTGGTCGCCCGCGAAATCACGCTGCTGCCCCGGCACTGGGCCTGGCTGGAAGCGCAGCCGGGCGGGGCGTCGGCGGCCCTGC
Source organism: Deinococcus radiodurans R1 = ATCC 13939 = DSM 20539 (assembly GCF_000008565.1). Taxonomy (GTDB): domain Bacteria; phylum Deinococcota; class Deinococci; order Deinococcales; family Deinococcaceae; genus Deinococcus; species Deinococcus radiodurans. The sequence goes on from NC_001263.1 coordinate 44,258, forward strand.
GGAGATTGATCGACGAGGAGCGGCGCCGCCACCCCGGAGCCGAGGCCGCGTCGCAGGCTCAGGCCGCCGCCGACCGCTTTCTGAGCGCGGGCTGGGGTGACCTGCCCGGTTACGAGGACGCAAGCCGCGCCCTGTACGCCCGCGACGAGGCGCGGTTCCTGGCGCTGAGCGAAGGCTGGCCTGCCGATGTCCGTGCCCACGCGCTCGGGCTGGCGGCACCGGCCTTTGCGCCGCAGGGGACTGTGGCGGATGATGAGGCTTAGATGACTGGCCCTGCGACCCCCGCTGCCGAGCTGACCCGGCTGGCGCACTCGCCCGACCCGGCGCTGCGGGCAGCGGTGGCCGGGCACCCCAACACACCGCCAGAGACCCTGGCCGCGCTGGGGGCCGAGTTTCCCGCCGAGGTGCTGGGCAACCCGGCGCTGCCGCTGCTGCGCCTCGCCCAGCCGGGGTTGCTGGCCCGCTGGCCTGTGCGGACGCTCGAAGCTCTGGCCGCGGCCCCGGCAGCCCCCGTCTGGTTGCTGCGGCTCGCGGCGGCGCACGAGAAGATTGACGTGCAACTCGCCGCCGTGACCCGCCCTGACCTGCCGGGCGACGTGCTGTTAAAGCTCTCGCACTCGCCCTTCTGGACCATCCGCGAGGCGGTGGCGCGCAAACCGCAGTTGCCGCCGGGCGTGCTGGGGCAGCTCGGGCACGACCTCGACTACGGCGTGCGGCTGTCGGTGGCGAACCGCAGCGACCTGTCCCGCGAATTGCGCGGGGCGCTGCGCCGTGACCCGCATCCGCTGGTGCGGGCGGTGGTCATTCTGGGTGAGCCGCAGGTCAGCGAACTCAGTCTCTCTTGATGGGTTTACCTTGAGGGCCGCATGACTCCTGAGTTTCTCCGCCGCCGCAACGCCCTGTGGGCGAAACTGCGCTCGCTGCCGCCCGGCTCGCCCGAGTTCGAGACGGTGCTCGGCGACCTCGCGCAGCTCATCGGCTGGGACCGGCCACGAATTCTGGCGGGGCTCGGTCTAAACGAGCCGGACAGTGAGTCGAATATGTCCCCCGGAGAGCGGCCATGAGCAGCGGGGGCGGCGCGCAGGCGGTGCAGTCGCTCGACTGGCAGCGGATGTTCCTCGGCGATTACGATCTGCTGTTTTACGTCGAAATCGTCATTCGGACGCTCATCATTCTGGTGTGGCTGCTGGCGCTGCTGCGGGTGGCGGGCAAACGCGGGGTCTCACAGCTCAGCCCGCTCGAACTCGCCATCGTCATCGGGCTGGGCTCGGCGGTGGGCGACGCGATGTTCTACGCCGAGGTGCCGCTGGTGCACGCCATGCTGGTGATGGCGCTGGTGGTCGGGTTTCAGCGGCTGGTCGCGCACCTCATCATCTCGCAGGAAAAGGTCGAGACGTTTCTGGAAGGCACGCCCGTCGAACTCGTCCGCGACGGTGTGATGCAGCTCGGTGGCCTGAAGCGTTCGGCGCTGAGCTACGAGGACCTCTTCGAGCGCCTGCGACCCGAGGGTGTGCGGCAGCTCGGGCAGGTGCAGCGCGCCTATTTCGAGCAAGACGGGCAGCTCTCGGTGTTCTGCCATCCAGATGGCAAGGCCCCGCCCGGCCTGCCTATCGTGCCGCCGTGGGACCTGGAAGTGCCGGCCCCGCCACCCGACCACTACGCCGGCCTGCTGGCTTGCCTGCGTTGTGGCCGCATCCACGAGCAGTCAGCGGAGGAGTTACCCGTGCCCTGCGGCTGCGGCGGGACCGCCTGGACACCCGCTGTGCTCGACAGCCTGAGCGGCGACGCGGGCCAGGATAAGAGCCGAGACAAGAGGGGAGACTAAAACTCCACTTCCCGGCGCCCCGGCGGGCTATCTTCGCCCCATGTCCGCGCCCGCTTCCTCTGCCCCTCGCCTGCGCCTGCGGGTGTCCAAGGCCGCCGAACTCCACATCCGCGACGGGCATCCCTGGGTGTACGAGTCGAGTGTGCGCGAGCAAAACCGTGAGGGCGAACCCGGCGAACTCGCGGTGGTGTATGACCGCCGCGACCGCTTTCTGGCGATTGGTTTATACGACCCCTTCTCGCCGCTGCGGCTGCGGGTGCTGCACACCGGGATGCCCACCCAACTCGACGACGCGTGGTGGGCGGCCCGGCTCGATGCGGCCCTCGCCCGCCGCGCCGCGCTGTTCGGGCCGCTGACGGCTTTTGGCGACACCGACGGTTACCGCGTGCTGAACGGCGAATCCGACGGGTTTCCGGGGTTGGTGGTGGACCGCTACGCTGGCGTGCTGGTCATGAAGCTCTACACCGCCGCGTGGTTTCCCCACCTGCGCCGGATGCTGGAACTGTTCGCCGCCCGCGCCCCCGACTTCGCGGTGGTGCTGCGCCTGAGCCGCAACATTGCGGAGCGCGCCGCCGACCTCGGGCTGCACGATGGACAGGTCATCTACGGCGAACTCGCGGGCGACTCGGTGGTCTTTCGTGAGTCGGGCCTGCGTTTCGAGGCCGAGGTCAGGCAGGGCCAGAAGACCGGCTTTTTCCTCGACCAGCGCGAGAACCGCCGCCGGGTGGAGGGTCTGAGCGAGGGGCGGCGGGTGCTCAACGCCTTTTCCTTTTCCGGGGGCTTTTCGCTCTATGCGGCGCGCGGCGGGGCGAGCGAAGTCACCAGCCTCGACATCAGTGCCCACGCCCTGCGAAGTGCCGAGCGCAACTTCGCCCTCAACCCCGAGCTGAGCGCCGTGCACAAGACCGTGCAGGCCGACGTGTTCGAGTGGCTGCCCGCCGGCAAGGGAAGCGGCGCCGACTACGACCTCGTGATTCTGGACCCGCCTTCGCTCGCCCGGCGCGAGGCGGAGCGCGAGGGCGCGATTCGGGCGTATGGCAAGCTCGCCGAGGGCGGGCTGACGCGGCTGGCCCCCGGCGGCATCCTCGTCAGCGCCTCGTGCAGCGCCCACGTCAGCGCCGAGGAATTCGAGGAAGCCGTGATGTCGGCGGTGCGGCGCAGTGGCCGCCGCTGGCGCAAACTGCTGAGCAGCCGCCACGCGCCCGACCACCACGCCAGCTTTGCCGAGGCAGAGTACCTGAAGGCCGTATTTTTGCAGATGGACTGATATTTTTCAGGGTGGTTTGATTACTCGCGCCAGATGGCCCAGTGGTCGTCGAGCGCGTCCATCTGTTCGGGCGTGCGTCCGCCGAGGCGCAGCAGGCTCAAGACCTGCCCCCGGTGGTGGCTGTCGTGGACGATGATGTGCTGCAAAAAGTGAGCAGGGTTGGACTGGTAGGTGCCCTCGCTGTGCGGGTCGGGAAACGTGCGGCCCTCCGCCAGCGCCGACTGCACGGCCCGCAGCGCCGCCTCGTCGCCCAGACGAAACGCCTCGGCCAGCTTGGAAAGGTCGCGCTCGGAGAGGTCGAACTTTTGCCAGGTGCCCTCGATGACATCGGGGATTCCCTCGGCGTCGGCGGGCGAAATGGCACTCAGCCAGCCGGGGCGAAAGTGGGCGAGGTGGCCGAGGTGCTGGCCCACCGTCCAGCCGCCGCGCCCGTCGGACAGGTCGAGGTCGGCGGGGGTCAGGGCGGCGAGCAAGGTGTCGTTGACGCGGCCATTGCGGCGGAAGGATTCGAGCAGGAGGTCGATGTTCGTATTGTTTGGCATGGATTCCTCCAGGGGAGCGGTCAGGGGCGGGCTTTCCACGGCATCGGACAGGAGGCGCGGCAGTCCGGAGTGGCCCTGCCGGGAAATGGTTGGCCGAACGAGCGGTTGCAGGCGCAGCGCAGCGGGGTGTTGGGATTGTTCAGGACGCGAAAACGCGGAGGCTTGAGCCGGTCGCCATAGTCCAGGGTCGCGCCGTACAGGACGCTTGCTGCCTCCGGAGAAAATCTTAACTCCACGCTCTCCTCGCTGAACACCATGTCGTTTTCCTGCCGTGTCAGGGCGAAAGCGTAGGCCGTGCCACAACACCCGCCCGGTTCCAGCGAGATTCGCAGCACCCCACCTAGAGCACAAATCTGCTCCCGTGCCGCTGGTGTCACACGTATCCGAATGAGCTATCACCTCCATCAAGTTCGGTGGTGGGCCAGTCGGGATGCCTCTGCTTCTCCTGCTCTCATCAAACGCCGTCCGGCCTGGTACAGGTCCAGATTTCCGGCGGGTGTGGACTGGTCCGGCAGGGTCAGCACGTCCTCGAAACCGATGCGGCTCTCAAAGCCCAGAGCGGCGGCGCGGCGCAGAAGCGGCCAGGTCGCGTCGTCGATTCCATGCGCCAGCCGGGGCAGGTCGGGGCGGAAGTCATTCAGGGCGCCTAGCAGGATAGTCAATTCGGCGTGGGCCGTGTCGGGGTCGCCAGAGAGCGGTTCCAGCAGGACGCGCCGCCAGCTCAGGTGCTGGAGCGTGCGGAACTTCTGCACGTCAGCGGGCGTCCACAGCCCCGCTTCCAGGGCGACGCCCCGTGCCTCCGCCAGCGCCAGCACGTCGTCTATGCCGGTTTCGGACAGGTTGACGCAGAGGGTGTCGGGCCACGCTGTCCATCCGGCAACCAGTCGGGCACGTTCGGCAGGCGTGGCGGCTATGCCCTCGGCGGTGCTGATGGCGAGTTCCGCGTCGGGACAGACCGCACGAATGGCGTGCAGCGTGTCGGCCACCGCTTCCGGCGCCAGGGTCTGCTGGCCGCCCCGGTAGACGTGCAGGTGAAAGGCCCGCGCCCCCGCCGCGAACAGTTGCGCCACGTCGCGGGTGAGTTCGGCGGGGGTGTGGGGCACCGCCGGGTGCTCGGCCTGGCTGCGCGCCCCGTTGAGGCAGACTTGCAAAGAAGGCACGCTTACCCCAGCGGCGGCAGGTTGCGGCGTTCGTAGAAGGCGGGCGGGGTCACGCCGAGTTCGCGCAGGTACACGTAGCCCTGGCCCCGGTGGTGGACCTCGTTGTCAATCAAATACATCACGCTCATCAGCGGCGACATCTTCCCGAAGGGGGTGGTGGCCGGGGTCGCCCACATCTCAGTGCTTACCTGCGGCACTTCGGCGCCCAGCTCGGCAGTCAACTTGTCCCACCACGCGAGCAGCTCGGCGCGGCCCGGCAGCTCCTTTTTCTGGTCGTTCTCGTCCCAGGTCGGCTGACCCCGCCGGAACCAGTCGAGCTGGTACTCCACCATGCCCGCCAGTTCGCAGGCCATCGCCTGAAAGGGGCGCATGTCGGGGGCGTGGTGGGCGGCAAAGCCCTCCTCCGGGAAAGCCTCGATGACCCGGCGGGTCAGGTCGCGGTGGCCCTGCCAGTGGGCGAGCAGTTCGGCGGGAGACAGCAGCAGTTTGTCGCTCATTTCCTTTTCCTCCTGATGGACTCAGCGTAAAAGCGATTCCCGACAGGACATGACGTATTTCGCAATGGGGTCGGCTCCCTCCCCGGTTCAACGTCCTTAGACTGGGGCATGTCCGACCTGAAACTGGTGCTGCATGTCTCCGAAGCCGACCGCTGGCACGCCGTGCTGAGCAACCTCGTCAACCTGACCGCGTTGGAGGACCGGCCCGAGGTGCGCGTGGTGGTCAACGGCTCGGCGGTGTACGTGCTGCAAGGCGAACACGACCAGCTCGCGCAGATGGCGAAAGCGGCAGCGGCGGGCGTGACCTTTCAGATTTGCAATAACTCGCTCAGGGCGCACGACATCCCGGCGGCCAACCTGCCGAACTGGGCGCAGACGGTCCCGGCGGGCGTGCTGGCGCTGGCGGAGGCGCAGCGGGGCGGCTTTGCGTACATCAAGCCGTGACCTACGACCCCTCGCTGCGGGTGCTGACCGTGCTGGAGCTGCTTCAGGCGCGCGAGGAAGTCACGGGCGCCGAGCTCGCGCGGCGGCTGGAGGTCAGCCCGCGCACCGTGCAGCGCTACGTGGCCCGCTTGCAGGACCTGGGGATTCCGGTGGAGGGCCGCCGGGGAGTGGGCGGCGCGTACCGCCTGAAACCCGGCTTTCGCCTGCCGCCGCTGATGTTTACCGGCGAGGAGGCACTTGCGCTCGCGCTGGGGCTGCGTGCGCTGCAACACCTCGGCCTGAGCGACCTGCTGCCCGCCGCCGAGGTGGCCGGCGCCAAGCTCTCGCGCACGCTGCCGCCGGAACTGCGCGACACAGTGGCGGCGCTGGAGCAGGTCGCGCAGCTCAGCGTCTCGCCCTGGGTGACGAGCACCGACGCCCGGCTGCTGACCACGCTGTTTCAGGCAGCGCGTGAGGGGCAGCGGGCCGAGCTGACCTACCGCTCCGGCGCGGCGCAGCACACCGAGCGCGAGGTGGAGGTCTACCGCGTGGTGCACGTGGACGGACGCTGGTACGCGGTGGGCCACTGCCGACTGCGCGGGGCGCTGCGCTGTTTCCGGCTCGACCGCATCGAAACGTGTCGGCTGCGCGAAGAAACGTTCACGCCGCCCGCCGACTTCGACGCGCTCGCCTTTTTGCAGCAGGAACTGCCCGCCGCCCATCCTTACGAAATCAGCGTGTGGCTCGCGGCGCCGCCTGAGCACCTGCGCGGCGCGGTGTCCGTCTGGCACACCGACCTTCGTGCCGAGGAGGACGGCACCCGCATGACCTGTCAGCGTGAGAACCTGCACAGCTTCGCCGCCTTTTTGCTCGGCGTGGGCGTGGACTTCCGGGTGGACTCGCCGCCCGAACTGCGCGAGGTGCTGCGGACCCTGGCCGGGCGCTGCCAGCAGGCGGGGGAGGGGTGAGCCCTTCTCCTGGAGGAGCGGTCTGTCCGTGCGGGTGGGCCTTTCTAGAGCATTTGACAAAATGAGGCGTTCTGGTTTTGACCCTCTACCTTGATGGGAGAGGGCCTCGCGCAGCGAGGGGTGAGGGTGTCTTTTTCTGTCAAATGCTCTAGGCAGGCGGCCAAAAGTTCAGACTGTGAGAGGCGCACACTCGGAAACATGACGACGTTGTCCCCCGCCCGACGCTCCTTCTGGCAAGACACCCACCCGAGCGCGGTGCTGGCGGGACTGATTGCCGTCGTCATCGGCTGGGCGGGGCCGAACGTGCTGATCTACTCGGTGCAGCAGGCCGGGCACCTCAGCGACGCGGCGGCGATGTCGTGGCTGTGGGGCCACGCGGTGATTACGGGCATCGTCGGGATTTACCTCAGCCTGCGGACCCGGATGCCGATTCTTTCCACCTGGTCCACGCCGGGCATCGCGCTGCTCGTCACCGCCCTGCCGGGGATGCCCTTTGCCGAGGCGGTGGGGGCTTTTCTGGTGTCGGCGGCGCTCGTCTTTTTGCTCGGCACCTTCGCGCCGCTCACCCGCGCGGTGCAGGCGATTCCCACCCACCTCGCCGCCGCGCTCAACGCCGCTATTTTGCTGCCCTTCGCGTTCAAGGCGGTGCAGGCGTTCGGCACCCAGCCGCTGCTGGTGGGGCTGATGGTCGTGACCTATTTCCTGGGCCGGCAGTTCGCCCCGCGCTGGGCGGTGGCGCTGGTGCTGCTGGTGGGGGTGGCGGCGAGTGCGCTGCTGGGTGCCTGGCACCCGGCGCCGGTGCCGCTCGCGCCCACCGTGCCGCAGGTGGTGGCCCCCGCATTCAGCGTGCGCGCCATGCTCAACCTCGCGCTGCCGCTCACGCTGCTCGCCTTTACCGGGCAGTTCGTGCCGGGCTTCGGGGTGCTCAAGGCCAACGGCTACGAGCCCGCGCCGGGGCCGATTCTGCGCGCCTGCGGCGTGGCGAGCGCGGCAGCGGCGCTGGTCGGCTGCCACAACCTGACGCTCGGGGCACTCCTCGCCAACATCGTCAGCGGCCCGGAAGCCCACCCCGACGCGGCGCGGCGTTACACGGCGGCCATCTGGGCGGGGATCTTCAACATCCTGTTCGGCCTGTTCGCCGGCACGTTCCTGCACCTGATGGGCATTTTGCCCGCCGAGGCGCTGGCGGCCCTGGCGGGACTGGCACTGCTGGCGGCCACCGGGGGCAGCTTGCAAGCGGCCTTCACACCGGGACAGAGTGCTTCGGGACGGGGCGCGGCGCAGCCTGGCAGCCTCGCCGCCGCCGTCATCATCGCCGTGACGCTCTCGGGCGTGTCCTTTTTCGGCATCGGGGCGGCCTTCTGGGGCATCCTGGCGGGCTTGGCGGTGCATGGGCTGGAAGGCGTGCGGCGGGCGGGCTAACTTCCCCTTCAGGCCTCCTGTTCGCGCAGCAGCCGCAGCTTGAGCGTGCTCAGGCGCGAGCGGCTCAGCACACCGCGCAGCAGCACCCGGTCCCCCAGCGCCAGCACCGGAATGTGGTCGCCGTGCCGGGCAGTCAGTGCCGCGTCACCGCTGATGTCGTGCAGCTGGTAAGCAAAGCCGAGTTCGTCCAGATGCGTCTGCGCCTGCTCGCACAGGTGGCAGCCGGGGCGGTGGTAGAGGGTGAGGGTGGGGAGGGGGGTCATAGGGGAACTCGGTGAAAAAGCTCAGTCGCCAGCGGGCAGCACGGCGCCGGCGGGGAGGGCCGCTGCCGGGCGCTGAACCAAGGCCATAGCGTGCAGCGGAGCGTACATGTCGCGCTGGGTGATGAGGTCGCCGGCGGGGGAGAAGAGCCGCAGCACCTGCCCCCCCTGGCGCACCGCGTAGATGCGCCCATCGGCGGCGATTTCGAGCAGCCAGGGCGCGTCGTTGGGCTCACCGACCAGGGTTTCGAGCGCGAAGGTGCTGCCCGGAGTGCCGTCGGGCTCGATTTTGCGGACCTTGCGCGCCACGCTGTCCACGATGTAGACGCCGCCCTTGGGGTCTACACCCAGCCCGTCGAGGCCGCGCAACTGCTCGGAGTTGCGGTCGAGGCGAAAGGCGTAGCGGCTGACATACTCGCCGCGCGGCGTAAAGCGCTGGACCTCGTGGTTGCCGCAGTCGAGCACGTACAGTTGCCCGTCTGGGCCGAACTTGAGGGTCGCCGGGCGCCCGAACTTGCCCTGCCCGGTGCCAGGGCCCCCGAAGCGGAAAAGAAACGCGCCGCGTGGCCCAAACACGCTCACGAACTGGGTTTCGGCGTCAAGCACGTAAATCTGGTCTTGCCACACCGCCACCCCCACCGGGCGCAACAACTGGCCGGGGTGCAGCCCGTAGCTGCCGAACGCCAGCTCCTCCTCGCCCTGGGGACCGAGCTTGCGAATCAGGCTGGCCTCCTGCCCCTGGGCGCGTTGGCCCTGGCCCAGTTGGTATTCGGGGAGCGCCAGATACAGGTGGCCCTGGGCGTCGCTGGTCACGGCGGCGGGCGGCAACGGCAACTGACCGGGCTGGGCGCCCTGGTCGCACAGGCTCACGCGCAGGTTGCCCGCGAGGTCGAGCAGCCGCAGCGTGCCGCCCTTTTCCTCGGTGCTGACCGCGAGGGCCACCGGGTCGTTGAACACCTCGTCTTCGAGCACCCCAGCGTCGATGCGGGCAATCACCTCGTCGAGGGTGGGACGCAGCGCGGGGTCTTTCTCGATCATGTGCAGAATCAGGTCGCTGAGCTTGCCCGGCACTTCCAGATTGACCTGCTTGGGCGGCTTGGGCTGCTCGAAGACCTGCTGGTGCACCACCGCCTCGTAGCTGCCCCGGAAGGCCGTCACCCCCGTCACCATCTCGTAGGCGAGCAGCCCGAGCGAATACACGTCGCTGCGGGCGTCCACCCGGTTGCCTTTGGCCTGCTCGGGGGCCATGTAGATCGGCGTGCCCACGCGGGCGCCGGGCATGGTAAGCCGGGTCAGCACCTTGCCCACTGCAATGCCGAAGTCCATCAGTTTGATGCCGCCTTCGCGCAGCTTGCCGTTCTCAAAGGCGCCACGCAGCACCATCACGTTGGCAGGCTTGATGTCGCGGTGCACGACGTTTTGCATGTGAATGTGCCGCAGCGCGTCGGACATTGCCCGCAGCATCTGCACGCTCTCGGAAAAGGTGAAGGGCTGACGCTCCAGCAGGTCTTCGAGGCTGTCGCCGTCGAGGTATTCCATGGCGATGTAGTGCTCGGGCGCCTGCATGCGGTAGTCGTAGACCCGCACGATGTTGGGGTGGGTAAAGCGCTTGAGCACTTCGGCCTCGCGGTAAAAGCGCTTGACGAATTTGGCGTCGGCGAGGTACTTCTCCTGCGGCACCTTGAGCGCCACCACGCGCCCGTCCTGGCGGCGCTTGGCGCGGTACACGCTGCCCATGCCGCCGATGCCGACGCGCTCCAGCACCTCGTAGTCCTGAAAAAACACGTCGCTGCCGCCCACGCCGCCGCCGCTGCGCGGTCCGGCCCCGCGCCGTGCGCAGCGTGCCCCCCGAGCCGGTGCCGGTGCGGGTCACGCCCGTGCGCCGCCGCGCCGTGACCGTGCGCCGGGTGCGCTTGCGGTTAAGCTGCGGCAGTTTCATCTCGCTCAGGGCGCCCCGCAGGCCGCCGTCCTTGCCGTCCTTGCGCCCGGCAGTGTTGCGGACACCGGCAGAGCTGACGCGGGTGCCTGCCTGGGCGACGATTCGCGGACTGGGGCGGGCGGGCGCGGCGCGGCGAAACTTGGCGAGTTTGTCGTCCTGCTGCGTTCCGGGCCGCAAGAGCAGCGACAGCACCGAGCCGCCCAGCAGCGCGGCGCTGACCGTCAGCAGACCCTGCATCCGGGCGGGCGCGCCCGCGTCGGCACCGTTGACATGCACGTTCATCACCAGCACCAGCAGGCACAGCGCGGCCACCGACAGCACCGTGATGCCACTCAGCACCCGCTCGCTCAGCCGCCCGAGCAGCAGCAAGAGCAGCGACACCACGAACAGTGCCAGCAACAACAGCAGGCTCACAGCGCCCGTCTCCAGCAACGTTCCCGGAAGTCCGCTGGTACTGGGCAGCAGTGGGGAAGGGAACGCGGCAACATCGGTTCCCAGTGTACCTGCCCGGCCTTGCAACTCACTTACACTCTGACAGTGTTTACCTCACGGTGACGGGAGAGGGAGGACGCGTGCCAGACTGTCCGCAGCGTGCCGACTTCCGAACCGCCCAGCGACCTCGCCCTGGCCTGGCTGCTCGAACTTTTCGAGTATCAGGTCGGCGATCTGCTGGCCGGACGCGAGCCGCGCGGCGGCGAACGCAGCGTCCGCGAACTGCGTGGGCACCTGCGGCAAAGCGCCTGTCCGCCCCCGCTGCGCCGCCGGCTCATTCAGGCCGACCGTCAGTACAGCGCGTGGTGGCAGGCCCGGTCTCAGGCACAGGCAGGGGCGCCGCACCACCCCCCCGCTCCCGACTGGTCCGCCCCGGCCACCCACAACGCCGAGGAAGCCGCCGCCTGGGCCGAGCTGCGGCAACTCGCCTGGCACGCCGACCTGATGGCCGAACTGCACGCCGTGGACCCAGCGGCTGCGCCAGGAGCCCGGGCAGCCCACCCTGCGCGTGCTGTACGCGGTGACTGAGAACGCCGAGCGGGCGCAGCGCCGCCTGCCCACGCCTTTTCCGGTGCCGGGGGCGGGCGACGTGCTGGTGTCGCTGGGCAACAGCGAGGTGGTGCGGCAACTCGCCCGCACGCTGGGCGACCTGTTGCTGCTTCCCGGCGGGGCAGCGCAGGTGTGGCAAGCGCTCGACCGGGTGGAGGACGACCCTTTTCCCCCGCAGCCCGGCGACGACGCCCTGTTCGCGCAGCTCGCGGCCATCCGGCAGCGCGGCGGCAGCCCCCATGAGCGCGCGCAGTTGGAAGAAGTGCTGCGGGCGGGTGCCGGGCCGCAGTCCGCGCTGCGGGCCGACCCGCGTGAGCGTCCGCTGCTGCGGGAGGCGGCGCAGCGCATCCGGCGCTGGCTGGCGCGGCGGCTCGCGCGGGCGCCTGGGCAGCTCCCGGGAACGGTGCCGGCCCACTCGGTGCTCTACGCCCAGGAAGAGGCCAGCGCCCTGAGCGCCCCCGCAGCGGGCGACGGCCTGACGCTGCACCTCGGTGGACCGGACCGCCTGGCGCACTGGCAGGGCCTGCGGCTGTCGTGGCGCTCGCTCGGCCCCAACTGGCAACTGCTGGTGCAGGATGAAACGAGTCAGCCGGTCAGCGGCGGGCAACTCGCGCTGCTGCGGCCCGACCTGCCCGCCAGCGAGCGCCAGCTGTTTCTGACGGTGGGCGGCCAGCAACTCCAGGTGCTGTTCAGCGGCGACTACGTGCTGTTGCGGCGCCGGGCCGACGCGGCGCAGACCCGGCACCTCGCCCGGCTGGCCGCGCTGGGCCGCGCCTGCGCCCTGCTGCTGCTGCCTGCCGAGCAGCATGGCCGCCTGCGGCTGGCCCGCACCCTGGCCCGGCGTCTGCGTGGAGACCCGCCGCGTGCCGATGACCCCGCTTCCGGTCAAGTCGCCTTCGCTCAAACGCCCGCCGAGTGCCTGGCCGCCGCCCGGCGCAGCTTGCAACGGCTGGAGCCTTTGCTGGGGCGCTTTTCTCCGGCGCAGGTCGCGCACGAGGCGCAGGTCGCCCAGGCCCTCTTACACTTGCCGCCGCACTACGCCGCGCAGGTGCAGCAGGCCGCCGAGCACGCCGCTTCCGCTGCCGAGCCTCTGCGCGAAGCTGCCACCGACCCACTTGTCGGGCGGGAGGCCGGCCCCCCCGTCCTGCCCGCCACCGGCCACTTCATCGTCTTTCCCCTGGGCCCCGACCCGCTGGAGGTGCGGCTGCCCGGCGACCGCCTGCTCACCCTGCGCCCCGACTACCGCGCCGAACTCGTGGCGGTGCTGCCCGGTCAGGCGGCGGTGACGGTGGGCGACCTGCTGGTGCTGCCGCTGCACGACCTGAGCGTGGTCATCGCGCGAGAAGGGTCGCAGGTCGCGCTGTGTGCGCTGTTGCCGAGAATGCTGGAAGCGGCGGCGCAGGCCTAACCGCAACAAAGGCCAGAGAGTCCATCAAAAAACCGGCCTCCTTCTTACTGGAGACCGGCTCTTTTTGCTGCTGGCAGGGATACAAGGATTCGAACCTAGACAAACAGAACCAAAATCTGTTGTGCTACCATTACACCATATCCCTTCACAGGCAAAGCGAAGAACATTTTAGCGGGCCGGGGCGGTCAGCGTCAAGCTCCCCAGGCAGTGAACTCCGTTCGTCAGCCTTCGCGGTCGTCGGGCACTTGCAAGAGCGCCGCGCTCGGCACGGTCAGGCGCAGCTCGTCGCCGCTGGCCGCCGCTGCCTCACGGGGGCTGAGGGACAGGGTGAGTGGCCCCAGCGGGTGCGCCAGCGTGACCGTTTCGCCCGTCTCGCTGCGCTGTCTGGAGAGCACCCTCAGAAGCTCGCCCCCGGCACCCAGTTGCACGGCGCTCTCAGGAACGAGCAGGGCCTGACCGCTGACCTGCGGATGCGCGAAAACGTTGGTCCAGCCCAGAAACTCGGCCACCCACGCCGTTGCGGGCCGGGCGAAGAGGTCCGCTGCCGCGCCTTCCTGCACCACGTGCCCGGCACGCATCACCGCGACCCGGTGGGCCAGCGCCAACGCCTCGCGCTGGTCGTGGGTGACGAGCAGCACCCCCGCGCCGAGTTGCCCGAACAGCCCGCGCAGGTCGTGCCTCAGTTCCGAGCGCAGTTTCTCGTCGAGGTTGCTCAGCGGTTCGTCGAGCAGCAGCAGCGGCGAGCGGGTCGCCAGAGCGCGGGCCAGCGCCACCCGCTGCTGTTGCCCGCCCGAAAGTTGCGCGGGCAGGCGGCGCTCGTGCTCGCTCAGGCCGACCAGCGCCAGCGCCTCACGCGCCTGCTGCGCGGCGTCCGGGCGACTTGACCCTCGCCGGCGCGGTCCATACGCCACGTTGTCGAGCACGCTCAGGTGCGGAAACAGCGCGTAGTCCTGAAACACCAGCCCGAGGTGCCGGGCTTCCGGCGGCAGCGCCGTCACGTCCCGCCCGCCGACCAGCACCTGCCCGGCGTCGGGGCGTTCCAGGCCCGCCACACTCCGCAGCACGGTGCTTTTGCCGCAGCCCGACGGTCCCAGCAGCGCCAATGTTTCCCCGGCCTGCACTTCCAACGACACGTCCCCCACCGCCTGCACCGCGCCGAACGCCTTGCTCAAACCACGCAGGGAGAGGGCGGGCGCGGCGGCGGTCATGCCCAGAACTGTACCCCGGATGAATGGGTCCCCACACGCCTTGACCAGAGGGAATTACAGCGGCTCGGCCACCACGCCCGTCGCCCGGGGGCCGGTGACTGCCAGCAGGTGATTGCCGATGCTGCGGGTGCCGGCGTCCTCGTAGGTCAGCCCGCTGGCACTCAGCAGCGTGCGCAGTCGCTCGGCGCCCTCCTCACCGCCGGGCGAGTGGAGAAAGGCGACGCGGGCGCCCTCCGGCAGCGTCTCGGTCACGAATTTCGTCACGCTGCGGGCGAGCTGCCGCATTGCCGCCTCATGATCCGGCGCGCGGGCGGTAAGTTCGACCAGTCCGTGGTGATAACGGAAAATCGGCTGCACGTCGTGGCTGCGTTCCAGCGGCGCGGTGACCGGCGTAATGCGCCCGCTGAGGTGCATGAAGCGCACGTCGCTCACCGTGAAATGCATCAGTTGCCGCGCTTGCACCGCGCGCAGGGCGCTGACGATGGCGGCGGCGTTGTGGCCCCCCGCCGCCAGCCGCGCGGCGCGCAACGCCTGCAACCCCAGCGCGTAGCTCCCCGCCGGGCTGTCGAGCACCCGCACCCGTGAGCCGAAAGCGCGGGCGGCCTCCTGTCCGCAGGCGAAAGACACCGACAGCCGCGACGAGAGGTGCAGGCTCAGCACCTCGTCCGACTGCGCGAGCGCCTGACGGAAGACCTGCTCGTAGGCGTCCACACTCGGCGGCTCGATGACCGGCGCGGCCCCCTGCGCCTCAATGAGCGCGAGCAGCCGCTCGGGGCTCAGCTCAGTGCTCGAATAACTCTGCCCCCCCACCCGCACCACCGACGCGAGTTGCCACACGCCGCTGCGCGCGAGGTCCGCCTCCGAGAGGTCGGCAGTCGCGTCGACAATCACCTTTAGAGAAGGCGGTGGGGCGGCGGCTCGGCGGCGCAGGAGCATGGGCTTCTCCAGGGGCGGGTCGGCAGGAACAAGTCAGGAGGAGGGCGCCGGGTTCCGGGGGTGGGCCGGGGTTTTAGCTCGCGATGGTGTTAGTTCGCGCCCACCCCGCGCTCGGCCTCGGGGTTGGCGGCGAGGCGGCCCAGCGCTGCGTCCACGTCGGGGTAGGACAGAATCTCGAAGCGGCTGTTGCGAATGGCGGGAGTAAAGCCCGCGTCCACCGCGATGCGAATCAGTTCGCGCACGGTCGCCGCGTGCCGGTCGTGGCCCGCCGCCGCCGAAACCACGTTTTCTTCGAGCATGGTCGAGCCGAGGTCGTTGGCGCCGTAGTACAGCGCGGCCTGCCCGACTTTGAACCCCTGCGCGGGCCACGACGCCTGCAAGTTGGGCAGGTTGTCGAGCGCGATGCGGGCGACGGCGAGCTGCTGCAAATACTCGTGCGCGGTGGCGCCGGGGGCCTTGCCGTGCAGGCGGGTGTGCTCGGTTTGCAGCGTCCACAGCGCGAAGCCGAAAAAGCCGTTGCCGCCGTACTCGCGCTGCGCTTTGTCCTGCTGGGCGCGAATCTTGAGCAGGTGGCTCACGCGCTGGGCGTAGGTTTCACCGAAGCCGATGACCATCGTTGCAATGGTGTAGAGCCCCTTGCGCTGCGCCGCGTCGATGATGCGGAACCAGTCGCCCGAGCGGATGCGGGCGGGCGCGGCCTTTTGCCGCACGTCGTCTTCCAGAATCTCGCCGCCCGCGCCGGGCAGCCCGTCGAGCCCCGCGTCCATCAGGGTGTCGAGCAGGTCGTCGAGGCTCAGCCCGAACGACTTTTCCATGAACAGCACTTCTTCGGGCGAAAACGCGTCGATCTGAATGGTCGGGTGATGCGCTTTGACGTGCCGCAGCATCCCGGTGTAGTAGTCGAGCCCGAGTTCGGGGTTCACGCCGCCTTGCAGCAGGATGCGGGTGCCCCCCACCGCTTCGAGTTCCCGAATCTTGGCCGAAATCTGCTCGTAATCCAGCGTGTAGCTGTCGCTCTGGCGCCGGGTGCGGTAAAAGGCGCAGAAGTTGCAGCCCACGTTGCAGATATTGGTGTAGTTGATGTTGCGGTCAATCAGGAAGCTGACCACGTCCGGGTCGCGCCGCTGCATCCGCAGGTCGTGGGCGACGGCAGCCACCGCCGGGAGCGGCAGGTGATACAGGCTCTCGAGTTCGTCGGCGCCGAGGCGCTCGCCCTGCGCTGCCCGGTCCAGCGCCAGTTGACCGAGTTCGGGGGAAAGGGGCGGAAAGGCAGCCGTCATGCGGCGAGGGTAGCACCGGGGGCCAGCGGCATTTGTGGAGTGTCGGTCAAAGGCGCGGGCCAGTCCGGCGGGTCCCGGCAGGCAAACCCGTCTCAGTTCCCCTTTGCTCGCGTGGGCCGCCCTACACTGTCCTGATGCTGCCCGCCCGCTCCCCCTACGCCCGCCTGGAACTGTTTTTGCGGGACATCCTGGGGGCGGGGGCCACGCTGCTGCACGAGGAAGAAGTGCGCGAGGCGCAGACGGTGAGTGCGGCGAGCCTCGGCTGGTCGCAGGCCGTGCAGCGCGGCTTCGGCTTTTCCGAAGTCTACGCCCACCAGGCCGACACCTACCGGCTGATGCACGCGGGCAAAAACGTCATCATCACCACGCCGACGGCGAGCGGCAAGACGGGCGCCTTTTTCCCCGCAGTGTTCGAGCGGCTGGAGCAAAAGCCCGAGGCCACCGCCCTGTTCGTCTATCCCCTCGTGGCGCTCGGGCAGGACCAGCGCGACAAACTGCGGGCCTTCCGGGAAAAGGGTGGCTTCGGCTGGGACATCGCCGCCTTTCATGGCTCGGCGCAACCGGGCGACGTATTTACCGGCAACGTGCGGATGGTGACCGCCACGCCCGACAAGCTCCACTGGGCGCTCGACAAGCCCGCCGTACGCGACTTTCTGCGGCGGCTGGAATTTATCGTGCTCGACGAGGCGCACACCTACCGGGGCGGCTTCGGCTCGGAGGTGGCGGGGATGCTGCGGCGCCTCCTTGACCTCGCGCGCGCACTAGGGGCGAACCCGCAGGTCGTGCTGTCCACCGCCACCATCGGCAACCCCGCCGAATTTGCCCGCGAACTCGTGGGGGTGGAGGCCGAGCAGGTCGGCGAGTCGGGCGCGGCGCGGCACGGCAAGCGCTATTACCTCGCCGACCACCGGGGGCAGCCCCGCCGCTTCTGGGACAGCGTGGTGAGCGCCAGCATTCATCACGACCTCAAGGTGCTCGCCTTTTTCCGGGGCCGCTCACGGGCGGCGCGGCTGTACTCCACCTACCGCTCGCAGTCGCGCTACGCCCCGCACGTTCACCTCTATATGGCCGGCACGAGTGACCGCGAGGGGCGCCTCAGCGAGTTTCGCCGAACGAAAAGTGGTGTGATGTTCGCCACCAACGCGCTCGAAGCCGGGGTGGACATCGGCGACCTCGAGGTGGTCATCATCGACGGCTACCCCGGCTCGCGCATGGCCTTCCGGCAGATGGCGGGGCGGGCGGGCCGCGTGGCGCCGGGGCTGGTGCTCTACCTCCCGGCGCTGAACGAACAGGGCGTGCCGCAGCCGGTAGACGCCTTTTATTCCAACCTCGGCAACTTCCGCGAACTGCTCACCGGGCCGCTGGAAAAGGCGGTGGTGGAGGCGGGCAACCCCTACCTGTCCCCCCGCCATCAAGCGCGGCGCAACGCCGAATTCCGTGCGGCGGGATTGCCCGCGCTGCCGCGGCCGGGGCCGAGCTACTGGAACCTGCGCGGCGAGGGGAGCGCGACCTTCGCCGTCATTGAGGAAAAAGACTGGCAGGAGCGCGGGCTGCGGGCCTTCGACGCGCCGCTCGAATCGCCGAGCCAGCACTACGCCCTGACCGAGAAGCACGAGGGTGCGGTGTTCACGCTTGACGGTCAGGGCTACAAGGTGCTGCGCTGGGAGGACACAGCGCGCGGGACGGCCATCATCGTGGAGAAGCATCTGGCGGCGGACCTTTTCACGCGGGGGCTGTATTCCACCCAGGTCCGCCCGGTGAAAATGGGCGAGTGGGTGCGGCGCGGGCCGCTCGCCTACCGGCACGGCGAAGTCGTGGTGCAGCGCATCTATACCGGCTACACGGTGATGCGGCAGGTCTTCGAGCGCGTCTGCACCGGCTGCGACCGCGACCCGGCCCCCTTAGAGCGGGTGTGCGCGAACTGCGGCGGGCGCATTCAGGACCGGATGCAGGACCAGAAACTCGCTGAGCAGCTCTACGACGACCCCATCGAGCTGCCGCCCTTTCGCACCTCGGCGCTGGAAGTCGGCATTGACCCGGCCCGCACCGAGCGGCCCACCGCCGTGGCGCACACGCTCAAGCACCTGCTGATGAAACTCATCCCCGAGCGGGTGGCCTGCGACGAGGGCGACCTCGCCGGGGCCTTTCGCGAGGGCCACGACGCTTATTTCTTCCTTTACGACGACTGGCGCGGCGGGCTGGGCGTCTCGCGCCGCGCCTTTGAGCAGATGGACGACCTGCTGCGGCGGGCGCACGTGCTGGCGACCAAAACGTGCTGCACGTCTCCGCACGGCTGCTTTGAGTGCATCGCGGTCAGCCGCTGTTTTTCACCCCTGCTCCCGAGCGGCGAGCGGCGCCCCACCGACAAGCAGGCGACGGCGCTGTTCTTGCAGGAGCTGCTCGGCCTGCAACCCGCCCCCGCCGAGGCCGAGGTCATCCCCGACGTGGCGCCCGCCCTGCCCGGCGACTGGCCGCAGCAAGCGCGCGAACTGCTGGACCTGCACGGCCTTTCACTTCCCGAGGTCAGCGCCCGCCTCGGCATTCCCAGCCGCGAGTTGCAGCGGGCGGTCAACACAACGGCGCCCCTGCGCCTCGCCCACGCCAAATTCGGCGAAGGCATCCTGACCCAGGGCTCGGGCAGCGGCGACGCCCGCGAGGTGCTGGTGTACTTTCCGGGCCACGGCTACAAGCGCCTGCTCGTCAAATACGCCGGGCTGAGCGTGGTGCAGGGGCAGGCGGCGGGACGACGGTAGAAATCTTGCGAGCATCCTTTATAAGGACGCTCCGTGGACGCCCCCTCACCCTTCCGCCGCGTTGCGGCTCCCTCCCTCTCCCGCCAGGGGCGAGGGACAACAGCGCAGTTTGACCCTCTACCAGGGGGAGAGGGCCTGCCGAAGGCAGGGGTGAGGGGTCATAACTCCCCTAAAACAGCTCGTCCAGCAACTGGTAATACGCCAGCTTCCCCTCATCCACCAGCTCGCGCCCGTAGAGGTCGAGCAGCATCCCCGCGTAGGTGGCCCCCAGATTGCGGCGGGTGCTGCGCCACGCCAGCGCGAGGTCCATGTGCCGGTCCGCGATGCCCGCGCGGCCCAGGTCAATCAGGCCCTCCACGTACTCGCCCTGCACGATGACATTGGGCAAGCAGGCGTCACCGTGCGTCACCACCAGGTCTTCCTCCGCCGGGCGGGTGCGGGCGAGCTGGTTGAAGACCTGCACGGCGCTCTGGCCCTGCCGCTCCTCGTCGAAGTCGCTCTCGTCCACCACGCCCGCCGCCACCCGCTCACGGGCGAGCTTGAGGCGCACGCCGAGACTCATGTTGAAGGGGCAGTCGCGCACCGGCAGGGCGTGCAGTTCGCGCAGGGCGCGGGCGAGCAGGTTCACCATCCGCTCGGGGTGCAGCGCGGCGTCGGGGTGGCTCATGGCAATGCCCGGCAGCCGCGTCATGGCGAGGTATTCCTGCTCGCCGTCGTCTTCGTAAGCGACCACCTGCGGCACCGGCAGCCGCCCGGCGAACCAGCGCAGCCGCTCACGCTCTTGCAGCAGGGTGGACGCGGGGTAGAGCGTGCGCGACTGCACCTTGACCACGAAGCGGGTGCTGCGCCACACCCCGGCCCCGCTTTCGCCCTCCGTGACCCGTTCCCAGCGGGCGGCGGGCAGGACGCGGCGCAGGGCGGGAGGTAGGGTCAGGGCGGGCAAAGAGGCGTCGGACATCACGCGGCAGGATAAAGCAGGGGCGGTACACTACCCAGAATGAAGGTTGGACTCCTGAACTCCCCCGCCGCGCCGCTCACGCCCTACTGGGCGGCGTACCTCAAGGAACTGGGCGTGCCGACCCAGACCCCGGCGCTGGGTGACGCCGAGGCGCTGGCGCTGGGGGCGCAGAGCCTGCCCGGCGAGTCGCCGGTGGTGCAACTCGCGCTGGGGCGGATTCTGGCGCTCGACCGGGTGGACGCCGCCCTGCTCCCCGAGTGGCCGGCGGTGGCGGGCGACGCCTGGGGCGAAGCGCTGAGCGAACTGCTGCCCCGCCGCATCAGCGGGCTGCCCATCCTGCTCCCGGTGCCCGAACGGACCGGCGAACTCGACGCGCTCGAAGCCCAGGCGGCGGCGCTCGGCCTGCGCCTCTCGCAGAATCCCGGCGGCGTGCGCCTCGCGCTGGAGCGGGTGCGCCTGCTCGCCCAACCCGCCCGCACCGACCTGCCGGCTCTGTCGCGGGCGTCGCGCACCACCGTCGCCGTCATCGGCCCGCGCCCACTGCTGCAAGAGCCAGTGCTGGCGGCGGGCCTGCGCCCGGCCCTCGAAGCGCTGGACTTCTACCCGGTGTTCAGCTACGAAGTGCCCCATGCCGACGCCCTGCGCCGCGCCGAGCGCATGGAGCAGGCACACAAAGTTCCCGCTGGCGAACGCGAACTGTTCGGCGCCGCCTCGCTGCTCGCCGGCAAGGGCGCGGTCACGGGGCTGGTCTTCGTGGCCCCGGCCCGCGACGGCGCGACCCAGGCGGCGCTCCAGCGCATCGCCGACAAACTGCACAAGCCCGCGCTGCACCTCACCCTCGACACGCCCGGCGCGGACGGGCCGCAGGCCGCCTGGCCCGAACTCGACGCTTTCGCCGAGCGTCTGGCCTCCGGGGGCCGCGTTCGCCCAGCGAACAGCCCGGCCAGTGATGGGGAGAGCGGCGCATGAATTTCTGGCGCTGGCTGACCACGCCGGACCCCCATCCCGGCTTCACCCGCCCCAAGCTGCTCAAGCTGGCGGTGCGGCTGTTTTTGTTCGTGCTGCTGGCGACCGTTCTGAGCAGCCTGCTCAACCTCACGCCGCTGCGGCCTTACCTCAACACCTTCTGGGGCAGCCTGCTTTTCGTGCTGCTGCTCTACATCCCGGCGGCGCGGTTTCTCAACATAGATACCTTCATGCCCCGGCGCTTTCAGACGCCTCCCCCCCAGCCCGGCGCCAGAGCGGGGCAACCCGCAACCAACACGCTGGACAAGCGGCGCGAGAAAAACCGTTATGCGGGCGTTCGCAAGTCGCCGCCGCGCATGGGCGGGCGCCGCTAAGACCACCTGCCCCGAGCGCCCGCAACATCTGGGCTAGGGGAAAACCTGAAGGTTCGGCCAGGGTCATAACCCTGTGAGAACAGCTTTGCTCTCGTGCGCGCATGAAATGGCACGGCGCCTCGCAGCGTAAAGGCACCTTCCGCCGTGTTGAGCCCGACGGCAAGGACGTCAAGCCCGTCACGACCTATACGCACACCTTCGTCCTCATCGAAGATGGCCGCGCCGACGAGCAAAAGCAGCCCTTCTACACGGCGGAGGCGGGCACCCCGGAGGAAGCCGAAGCCCGCGCCTACGCCGCCTACTGCCGCGCAAGCGATTGCCTGCACCAGATGACCAGCAAAGGCCCCACGCTTATCGAGTGCGTGCACTGCGGCTTGCAGCGCCGGGTGACCATGCCCAGCCTCCCTGCTCCAGCGCCCGCCCGCAAACCCGAGCGGCGGCTGTTCGGGCTCTTGCGAATCTGAAGGTCTTGGTGCCCGGCCTCTGCTGGGAGGCGGGACACTGGCACCGGCTTCCCCGATGTGTTATGTTATTTACGTAAGGAGGAGGCAGATGTTGCAGATTGAATTTATCACCGACCTGGGTGCGCGGGTCACGGTGAACGTGGAGCATGAAAGCCGGTTGCTGGACGTACAGCGCCACTATGGCCGCCTGGGCTGGACCAGCGGCGAGATTCCGTCCGGGGGCTACCAGTTTCCCATCGAGAACGAGGCCGACTTCGACTGGTCGCTGATCGGCGCCCGCAAGTGGAAGAGCCCCGAGGGCGAAGAACTCGTCATTCACCGGGGCCACGCCTACCGCCGCCGCGAACTCGAAGCCGTGGACAGCCGCAAGCTCAAGCTGCCTGCCGCCATCAAGTACAGCCGCGGCGCCAAGGTCAGCGACCCGCAGCACGTGCGCGAAAAGGCCGATGGCGACATCGAATACGTCAGCCTCGCCATCTTCCGCGGTGGCAAGCGGCAGGAGCGCTACGCGGTGCCCGGCGGCGCGGCGGGGAACGGTCAGGGTCGCCCGGCGCCCCAGGGACAGCCCGCCCAGGCCCGTCCCCAGGCCACTGCCGCTCGCCCCGCCGCTCGGCCCCCGGTGCAGCCCGGTCAGGAAGAAGAAACGCCGTTCTGAGCGGCGAAACGTGACGCAAAAAGCAGGCCGCCCCGGTGAAGGAAGGCGGCCTGCTTTCGTGTTGCGTATTTCTTAGAGCATTTGCCGTAAAAAAGACCCCTCACCCCTAGCTTCGCTAGGCCCTCTCCCCTCGGTAGAGGGTCAACAGAGGCAAGTTATTTTTCTGGCAAATGCTCTAGCTCAGGGGTTGGCGGGTGCCGACTCTGCTGGGGTTTGGTTGGCCGGCGCCGTTTCGGTGGGCTTGGTCTGTGCCGGGGCAGTGCTGCTTCCCGCCGCATCTGGGGTGGTCGTCGTTCCCGGCGCCGTCGTCTTGGGCGTTTCGGTTTTGGGAGCCGACGCCGCGACGGTTTGGCCTGGGCCTCGAGCACCTGGTCGAGGTTGTTCTTGGGGCTCAGGGCGCTGACCTGCTTGTCGAGGAAGGCTTGCCCGGCTTCGGCCTGCTTGCTGCTCAGCAGGCCCTGGCGGATTTCGTCGCCGACTTCGCTCAGCGGGCGGGTGGTCGGGCGCACGAGGTCGCGCACGTAGCCCACCGAGAAGCGGTCACCGACCGGCACCACCGGGGTCAAGCTGCCCGCGCCTACGCTGCGCAGGTTCTGGCCGAAGGCGGCGGCGGTCAGGGGAGACACCGCGCCGGTGGTCTGGTCGGCGGTGGGGCTCACCTGCCCGCGCTCGCTGACGGTGCCCCCGGCCTTGCTCGCGGCGGTCACGAAGTCACCCTGGCCGTTCCAGTCGGCGCGGAAGGCGGCGGCCTGGTTCTTGTCCTTGAAGCTCGCCTCGTCGAGGGTCGCGCTGGCGGGCACCTCGTACTGCTTGACGTTCTCGCGGTAGTACTTCTGCACGTCGGCGTCGCTGACCTTCACGTCGCGCGCCCCGTAGGCGGCGAGCTGCTGGGCGATTTCCTGGCGCGAGCCGCTGAGCGACAGCCCCAGCTTCTGGGCGATGTTGGGCGCGGCGTAGCCCTGAATGAGTTGCTGCACGACCTGCGGCTTGAAGGTCTTGTTGAGCAGCGTGGGCAGTTGCTCGGCGGGCAGCTGGCCGATCAACCCGGCAATCTGCTGGTTGTTCATGACCTGCGCGACCACGTCCGAGTAGGGGATGTTGTGGCCGGCGACGCTCGCCACGGTGGGGTTTTCGACCTTCCAGGTGGGGTCCACGTACTCGACCTGGGCGTTTTTCCGCAGGTCGTCGGACCATTTTTCGAGCGCGGCGTTCTGCTTTTGCTGACGCACGGCGCTGACGACATCGGTCTTGGCCTGCTCGAAGGTCTTGGGCTGGCCGGGCAAGAACTTCTCGACCTTGACGATGTAGAACTTGCCGCCCGATTCGATCACGTCGGTCAGGCCACCGTTTTTCAGTCGGAAGGCGGCTTCGCCCACGGCGGTCGGCAGCGCGGCTTGCAGCACCGGGCGCGGCTGGTTGCCGTCGAGCGGCGCAAGGGCGCCGCCCCGGTCCTTGTTCTCGGTGCTGTTGGCGCTCGCCAGCACGGCGAAGTCGGCCCCGCCACGCGCCTGGGCGAGCAGCGACTGTGCCTTGGCCTTGTCGGTCACCACGATCTGGCGCCCCACGATCTGCGGCTCGGCCTGATACTTGCTCTTGTTCAGGTCGTAATAGGCCTTGAGTTCGGCGTCGGTGGGGGCGGGCACGGCCTTGCGCAGCTCGTCGGTTTTGCGCTGGTAGGCAAGTTGCTGGCGCACCTGGGTGCGGAAGCTCGCGTCGGTCAGGCCGTTGCTTTGCAGGGCGTCGGTCCAGGCCTTGTTGTCGGTGAGCTTGTTGGACTCGCGGACCTTCTGCACCTCGGCGTTCACGTCGGCGCGGCTGACCTGCACGTCTTTCAGGCCGCTGAGCACGGCTCCCCGGTCAATGGCCTGCGACACCAGATACACCTTGGCGTCGTCGGCGAGCACGCTGCCGGGTTCGTCGGCGAGCAGTGGGCTGGCGCGCCGGGCGCTTTCGAGCTGCTCGGCGGTCACGGCGTCGCCATTGACCTTGATGACTGGGGTGCCTTCCTGACGGTTAAAGAGGCTGCCCACATTGGGCGTGAACTGGTAGGCCATGCCGGCCACCAGCAGCACCGAAAGCCCGATCAGCAGGCCATTGACGGCTGTTTTCTTGTTCACTGATTCTCCCTGTTTCGCTTGTCGTCTCGCCCGGTTGCGCGCCCCGCAGCCCGCAGGCCGCCCGGCTTGCACAACCTGGGCCGAAGTGCTAGCTTACCCCAGCTCTGCACTCGTAGCTCAGGTGGATAGAGCGTTGGCCTCCGGAGCCAAAGGCCACTGGTTCGAGTCCAGTCGAGTGCACCACCCACAGCATCACTGCAAGCGACGCCGCCTTCACGGGCGGCGCTTCGCATTCTGGGCCTCGGCTCCGCGACAAGCACGCGCCGGATTGTAGCACGCGCCCCTGAGACACATGAGGGCAGTTTTGCCGTGTGGGCGCCAGTTTTTCTGTCCTTCCTTTCGTGGCCCGGCCAGAGGACTACTATGCCCGCATGAAGCGAGTCCTTTCGGCCCTGGTGCTGGGCGCCGGCCTGCTCACGGCCTGCCGTTCTCCCTCAGCGGGCGCAGACGACCTGACCACCCGCGTGCTGTTTACCGCCAACGGTTCTTACGACGCCCAGGCCGACCAGCGCGGCAAGGTGCCGGGCACAGCGGGCCTGCGCCGGGTCGAGTGGCGCACCCGCCCCCCGCTCGGGGCCCAGGCGGTGACTGTCGAGTACGACGGCGAGCAGCGGCCCCAGGGCTGGCAGATGACGGTGCAGCAGCCGCCCTTCGCCCCCGCCGACCTCGCTGGACCGAACGGTCAGGCGGTTCAGACGAAGCAGGGCGCCGGCACGCTGGTTCGCAGTGGCCCCCTGGCGGGCGTGCTGCTGCTGCCGGGAAGCACGACCCCGCCTGCCCAACTGAGGCTGTTGACGCGGGGCTACGCCGTGCAGCATGAGCCGGAGCTGCTGCCGGCGTTCGGGCAATGAGCTGAGGTGTCGGTCTGAGGCGTACTGCGTCCGATTCCCTGAAATCTAGAAAAGAACTGGATTTCAGTCCATCTCCCGCAGCACGTTTCCATTGCTTCTCGCTCCGCTCGGGTTTCATCGCTCAGTGTGAGCGATTCAACCGCAATCCGCCGCGCTCTGGGTCGCCTGAATAGCCGTGAGGGCGATGGTGTACACGATGTCGTCCACCAGCGCCCCGCGCGAGAGGTCGTTGACCGGCTTGCGCAGGCCCTGAAGCATCGGCCCCACGGCGACCACGCCCGCGCTGCGCTGCACGGCCTTGTAGGTGGTGTTGCCGGTGTTGAGGTCGGGGAAGATGAAGACCGTGGCGCGCCCCGCCACCGGGCTGTCGGGGGCTTTGGAGCGGCCCACGCTCGGCACGCTGGCGGCGTCGTATTGCAGCGGGCCGTCCACCAGCAACTCGGGACGGCGCTCGCGGACCAGTTTGGTGGCTTCCTTGACCTTTTCCACGTCCTCGCCGCTGCCCGATTCGCCAGTGGAATAACTGAGCATCGCCACCCGCACCGGAATCCCGAAGGCGTGGGCGCTGTCTGCCGACTGAATGGCGATGTCGGCGAGTTCCTGCGCGTTGGGGTCGGGGTTGATGGCCGCGTCGCCGTAGACGAGCACCTGCTCGGGCATCAGCATGAAAAACACCGAGCTGACCAGTGAGCTGCCGGGCGCCGTCTTGATGAGTTGCAGCGCCGGGCGCACCGTGCTGGCGGTGGTGTGCACCGCGCCGGACACCAGTCCGTCCACCTCGCCGAGCGCCAGCATCATGGTGCCGAGCACCACGCTGTCTTCGAGTTGCGCCTCGGCCTGCGGCTCAGTCAGCCCCTTGCTCTTGCGGAGTTCCACCATCGGGGCGACGTACTTGCCGCGCACCGTTTCGGGGTCGATGATTTCCAGGCCCTCGGGCAGTTCGAGGCCCTGCCCCTGCGCCACCTGCCGCACTTTCTCGGGTGGGGCGAGCAGCACGCAGCGGGCAATCCCTTTTTCGGTGCAGCGGATGGCGGCCTTGACGGTGCGCGGCTCGTCGCCCTCGGGCAGCACGATGCGTTTATTCGCCGCCCGCGCGCGCTGAATGAGTTCGTAGCGAAAGGCGCTTGGGGGCAGCCGGCGCTCGCCTGCCACACCGGGAGCGCGCAGTCGGGCACCGAGCGGCACGGTGTCGAGGCGGTCGGCGATGTAGTCGAGCATCCGGTCCATGCGGCGCGGGTCATCGTGCGGCACACGGAAATCGAGGTGCACGAGGCGCGAGGCCGTCTCGAAGGAGTTGGTGGGCACCCGCAACACCGGCAGGCTGCTCGTCAGCGCCACCTCGCAGAGTTGCTGAATGGTGGCCTCGGGCGCGCTGCCGGAGGTGTACATCAGCCCGGCGAGCGGTGTGCCGCTGAGATGCGAGAGCGCCGCCGCCATAATCACGTCCTCGCGGTCGGCGGGGGTCACGATGAGCGCCCCGGAGGTAAAGAGGTTGGTCATCTGCGGCACACTGCGGGCAGTGACCACCGTGCTGCTCACGCGCCGGCTTTCGGCCTCGCCCGCGTTGATGATTTCGGCGTCCAGAGCGCGGGCCACGTCGAGCGTGCGCAGTTGTCGCAGCGCCGGGTCGAGCGACACCACGCCGAGCAGCGGCAGTTCGCCCGAAGCCAGCACCCGGCTGCGCGAGCGCAACTCGGCCATCAGCGAGCCGAAATCCAGCTCACGCGGCGCGAAGTTGAGCACGAAACCCGCCAGCCCCGAGCCGTCGCTGCGGCGGTAGCCCTGTGCGGCGATTTCCAGTTCATCGGCGAGTTCGGCGGGCGTGACCCCGGCGAGGCTGCTCACCAGCACGGTGTCGGCCTCCAGGTTGCGGGCGAGCCGGGCGTTGAGGGTGCCCGCGTACACGTTGCGCTCGTTGAGTGCCAGCCCCTCGGCAATCAGCACGTCGCTGCCCTCGCCCGCCGCCTCGCGCGCCAGGGCAATCACCTGCTCCATCAGGTCTTCCTCGCCACCCTGACTGAGCAGCTCCTCGGCGCGGGTCAGTGGAATCGGGTCGGGCGTGGTCAGGTGCGCCACCGCGCGGGCAAAGTGCACGCTGTCGTCGGTGCGCGGTTCATACGTCTGGGCAATCGGCTTGAGAAAGGCGACTTTCAGGCTCTGGCGCTCCAGGGCGCGGGCGAGGCCGAGCGCCGTGCTCGACAGCCCCACACCGTTGCGGGTGGGTGCGAGAAACAGGGTTTTCATGCGGGACTCCTTGGGAACGGGGGGAGACAGGGGCAGGAAAAAGGGGATGGGGCCTGCCAAAAGGCTACCCCACCCCCCGCGCTCCCCCGCGTCGTCAGTCCTGTTCAGCCCGCGCTGCGCCCTTCCCGCAGGGCCTGCGCTCCGCCCACCACGAAGGTGTTGAGGCTCTGAGACAGTTGCTCGGCGTCGAGGCTGGGGTCGGTGACGGCCCGGAAGGCGAGGCTGTCGAGCAGCGTGGTGAGCAGCAGCAGCAGCTCGGGGTCACGCCGGATGAGCAGTTCGGGCGACAGGGTCAGCCGCTCGCCGAGTTCGCTGAGGAATGCGTGGCGCCGGGCCTGAAAAGTGGGCGCCCCGCCGCTGTGCAGCAGCCGCAGCGTGTCGGCCTCGCCGAGGAGGAAGCGGAAGACCACCTCGATGACGTGGCTTTGCTGCTCGGTCAGACTCTCGGGCCGCAGCGAGGCGAGCAGCGGGTCGAGCCGTTGCAGCAGGCCGGCGAGCCGCTGTTGCAGAAGGGCGTCGAGAATCGCCTCGGTGGAGGGAAAATAGCTGTAGATGGTGGGGCGCGAGGTCTGGAGTTCGTGCGCCAGGTCGGCCACCGTCACGCTCTCGAACCCCCGCTCGACAAAGAGGCCGGCGGCCATGTCCAGGATTTGCTGGCGCCGTTCCTGAGCGCTCAGCCGGCGGGGTAAGACGGTCATGATATCAGTCTAACATTAAACATAACGGTGCGTCACTTGACGGTGCGTAGGGCGTGGGAGAATAATACGTTTCCTTATGGTGACGGTGCGTCACTCTTGCTTCTCCGTCACCTGCCAGCTTCGCCGTTTTGTTCCGGTCCGGGCGCCCGGCGCCCCGAGGAGACTGAATGTCTTTCATCCGTGATTTTCAAACCCTGACCCCCCCAGAGCGCAGCTTGTGGCGGCACCCGATGATGTGGCTGGCATCGGCAGCCATCGCCATCGTGCCCACGCTGTACTCGACCATTTATCTGGGCAGCACCATTGACCCCTACGGCAACCTCGACCAGCTCCCGGTGGGCATCGTCAACCTCGACCGGGGCACCACCGAGCGCGGCAAGGACTATGACCTCGGCAAGGAGACGGTCAAAAAGCTGTTCGACGACCCCAAATTCAACTACGTGCGCTACGCCAGCGAGGCCGAGGCCCAGGAAGCCGTGCGCCGGGGCGATATCTATTTCAATCTGACGATTCCGCGCGACTTCAGCCGCCGGGCTCTGAGCGGCGACAGCGCCCAGCACGGCCTGCTCAAGTTCTACGTGTCCGAAGGCAGCAGCTATTTCGCCACCCGCGTGGCGTCGAGCTTTGCCGATACCCTGTCGAGCGAACTGAACAAGTCGCTCGGCGAAAACCGCTGGGAAGTCGTGCAGGACTCGCTCGCCGACGTGCAAAAGGGCTTTGCCGATATCCGCACGGCGACCCGCAAACTGCGCGACGGAGCCACCGACCTGCAAGAAGGCACGGTCAAACTGCGTGACGGGGCCAGCGACCTCGCCGACGGGGCGAACCGCGCTGCCGACGGCAGCCGCAAACTCGCCGACGGAGCGGGCACCCTGTCGAGCGGCGTGGGCCGGTTGACCGACGGCACGGTGAAGCTCTCCGACGGCCTGCGCCAGCTCGAAGCCGCCGCGCCCGGCGAAACCCAGCTCGCGCCCCTGCGCAGCGGTGCGGGTCAGCTCCGCACGGGTTCTGAGAGCCTCGCCAGCGGCCTGGGCCAGCTCGCCGACGGCACCGACCAACTGGCCGCCGGCGCCAAGAAAGCCAACGGCGGCGCCCAGCAGGTCGCGGCGGGCAACAAACAACTCGCGGCCCAGCTCCCGCAGCTTCAGAGCGGCCTCACCCAGCTTTCGAGCGGGGCGGACAAGCTCGCAGCGGGGGCCAAGTCGGCGAACGGCGGCGCCCAGCAGGTGGCGGGCGGCAACAAGCAACTCGCCGAGCAGTTGCCCAAGCTGCAAGGCGGTCTGACGCAACTTTCGGAAGGGGCCGACAAGCTCGCGGCAGGGGCAAAGTCAGCCAACGGTGGTGCTCAACAGGTCGCAGGCGGCAACAAACAGCTCGCCGACCAGTTACCGCAGCTCCAGAGCGGTCTGACGCAACTTTCGGAAGGGGCCGACAAACTCGCAGCAGGGGCGAAGTCGGCGAACGGCGGCGCTCAGCAAGTGGCGGCGGGCAACAAGCAGCTCGCGGACCAGTTGCCCCAGCTTCAGAGCGGCTTAGGCCAGCTCTCTGAGGGCGCCGACCGCCTCGCCAGCGGCGCCAAAGATGCGAACGCAGGTGCCCAGCAGGTCGCAGCGGGGAACAAGCAGCTCGCCGCGCAGCTTCCCCAGTTGCAAAGCGGTCTGGGCCAGCTTTCCGAGGGCGCTGACCGTCTCGCCAGTGGCGCAAAGGGCGCCAACGCGGGTGCTCAGCAGGTGGCGGCAGGCAATAAGCAGCTCGCCACGCAGCTTCCTCAGTTGCAAAGCGGTCTAGGCCAGCTCTCCGAGGGCGCCGACCGGCTTGCCAGCGGCGCGAAGGACGCGAATGCGGGCGCTCAGCAAGTGGCGGCGGGCAACAAGCAACTCGCCACGCAGCTCCCGCAGCTTCAAAGCGGTCTAGGCCAGCTCTCAGAGGGTGCTGACCGTCTCGCCAGCGGCGCCAACGACGCCAACAGCGGCGCCAAGCAAATTGCGGCAGGGAACAAACAGCTCGCCGACCAGCTGCCCCAACTCCAGAGCGGTCTAGGCCAGCTCTCCGAAGGGGCCGACCGCCTCGCCAGCGGGGCCAACGATGCCAACGCCGGGGCCAAGCAAATCGCGGCGGGCAACCGGCAACTCGCCACTCAGCTCCCGCAACTGCAAAGCGGGTTGCAGCAGGCGAGCGCGGGGGCCGACCGGCTCAACACCGGGGCCGCCGAACTGGCGACCGGCACGCTGCAACTCAACGACGCGGTCAAGAACCAGGCGCTGCTCCCCGGTCAGCTCAAGCAGGGCGTGGCGAAGGTCAACAGCGGCGCCATGGAGGTTCACAGCGGCACCAACACGCTCAGCAACGCGCTGCCGCAACTCGAAGCGGGCGCAGGCCGGGCGGTCACGGGCGCCTCGCAGCTCGCGGAGGGGGCCGACAAACTGGCCGCCGGCACCGCGCAACTCTCCGAGGGCGCAACCACCCTGTCGAGCAAGCTCAAGGAAGCCGGTCAGGGCAGCACTGCCGCCGTGCAGGGCGTGCAGCAGCTCAGCGAAGGCGCCACCCGCCTCGCCGCCGGGACCGCACAGCTCTCCGAAGGGGCGGTCACCCTGTCCAGCAAGTTGAAAGAAGCGCAGCAGGGCACGACGGCAGCAGTGCAGGGTGCGCAGCAGTTGGGTGAAGGCGCTGACAAACTGGCTGCCGGAACCGCGCAGCTCTCCGAAGGCGCGAATACCCTATCGAGCAAACTCAAGGAAGCGCAGCAAGGGACGACGGCAGCGGTACAAGGCGCGCAGCAGTTGGGTGAAGGCGCTGACAAACTGGCCGCCGGAACCGCGCAGCTCTCCGAAGGGGCAACCACCCTCTCCAGCAAGCTGAAGGAAGCCCAGCAAGGGACGACAGCGGCGGTGCAGGGCGCGCAGCAGTTGGGTGAAGGCGCTGACAAGCTGGCCGCCGGGACTGCGCAGCTCTCCGAAGGGGCAACCACCCTCTCCACCAAGCTCAAGGAAGCCGGCCAGGGCAGCGCCGCCGCCGTGCAGGGCGTGCAGAAGCTCGCGGCGGGGTCAGCGCAGCTGGCGTCGGGCACCGCGCAGCTCGAAAGTGGCTCAGCCACGCTGTCGGCAGGGCTGAAGACGGCGCAGCAAGGCAGCACGGCAGCGTCCCAGGGCGCCCAGAAACTCGCGGCGGGGTCGGCGCAACTGGCGTCGGGCACGGCACAGCTCGAAAGTGGCTCGGCCACGCTGTCGGCGGGCTTAAAGACGGCGCAACAGGGCAGCACGGCAGCGTCTCAGGGTGCCCAGAAGCTCGCGGCGGGGTCGGCACAACTGGCGTCGGGTACGGCGCAGCTTGAAAGCGGTTCGGCCACGCTGTCGGCGGGATTGAAGACGGCACAGCAGGGCAGCACGGCAGCGTCCCAGGGCGCTCAGAAACTCGCCTCCGGGGCGGAGCAGGTGGCTGGTGGCACCGCACAACTCGAAAGCGGTTCGGCCACCCTCGCCAGCAAGACGCGGGAAGCCGCGCAGGGCGCACAGACCCTCAGCAAAGGCGCCGGGTCGCTGCAAGGCGGCGTGAATCAGCTTGTGGAAGGCAACCTCAAAATCAAGTCGGCGCTGGGGCAAATCACCGAGAAACTGCCCGCCCAGAGCGACCTCGACCAGCTGTCGAGCGGGGCCTCGACCCTTGCCGAGAAGTCGGGCGAGTTGGCCAACGGCCTGGGCGACCTCAAAGACGGCAGCCGCAAACTCGCCGACGGCACCGCCGACGTGGACGATGGCGCGGTCAAGCTGCGCAACGGCCTGCGCGAGCTTTACAGCAAGTTGCCGAAAAGCACCGAGGAGCTCGGCGGCGACCCCGAGGGCCTGAGCGCCAGCGTAAAGCCGGTGACCCGGAAGTTCGCGCCGGTCAAGAACAACGGGGCCGCCTTCGCGCCGTACTTCATGGCGCTGAGCCTCTGGGTGGGCGCCACGCTCAGTACTTTCATCTTCCCCTACCAGCAGCTCGCCCGCAGCGCCCACCGCACCTCGCAGCTCGCGCGTGTGGCGCGCAAGGGGCTGCAACCCGCCGTGCTGGTCATCGTTCAGGCGCTGCTGGTGGTCTGGGGCGTGCACCTGCTCGGGGTGGATTACCTCAATCCCTTGCAGGTCACGGCGACGGCGGTCACGTCCAGCATGGTTTTCCTGACCCTGGTCATGGGCCTGATTTTCCTGTTCGGCGCCGCCGGGCGACTGTTCGCGCTGATTTTGCTGGTGCTGCAACTCGCCGCGTCGGGCGGCAGCTACCCGGTGGAACTCTCGCCCGCTTTCTTCCAGCATATCCACCGCTGGATTCCGGTGACCCAAAGCGTGAACGCCTTCCGGCACTCCATTTCCGGCGCCTACGAAGGCCAGTACCTCAACTTTATGCTGGTGCTGCTCAGCATCGGCGTGGGCGGCGTCATCCTGACCCTGCTGGGCCGCCGCCGCTGGGACTTCGTGCGCGACCGCGACTTCAAGCCGCTGATCAACCTGCCGCTCTCCTACCACGACCTGCCCCCGGAAGACGAGGAAGAAACGCCTCCTCCGCCCGCGGCGCCGCGTTCGCCTTCGGTCTGAGTTTTTCTTTCCTAAGCCCCGCCCTGCTCCTTCCGGGTGGGGCTTTTCTATCCTCGCCGCCCTATCTTTCCCCCATGACCGCCCCCACCTTTCCCATGCACGTGTCTGTTGCGCAGGCGCGGGAGCTGTTCGCCGCGCTGCTGCCCGCGCCGCCCGTCGTGACGCTGCCTTTGCGGAAGGCCCTCGGCTGCACGCTCGGCGCTGACCTCACGGCGCTCGTCAGTCATCCCTCGGCCACCGAGAGTGCCCTGGACGGCATCGCCTGCCGGGAGGCCGACACGCTGACCGCCTCAGCGGGGGCGCCGGTGGCCCTGCGCGTGGTAGGCGAAAGCCGGGCAGGTGAGCCGTTCGCGGGCGAGGTGGGGCCGGGTGAGTGCGTCCGCATCTACACGGGCGCTCCGCTCCCGCCCGGCACCGACGCGATTTGCCCGGTGGAGCAGTTGCGTGAAGGAGAAGGCACAAGCGCAGTGGAGAGGGGCACAGTAGAGCTGCTGCGCCCCGCCCGCCCCGGCGACGTGCGACCCGAGGGGGGCGACTTCCATGCGGGCGAGACCGTCATGTCCGCCGGACTCCGCCTGACCCCGGCGCGGCTGGCGCTGGCGGCGGCGCTCGGGCACGCGCAGGTGCCGGTGCGGCGCTGGCGGGTGGCACTGCTCTCCACCGGCGACGAGGTGGTCGCGCCGGGGCAGCCGCTGGCGCCGGGGCAGGTTTATGATTCCAACCGCGTGGGCCTCGCCGCGCTGCTCACCGAGGCGGGCTACGAGGTGCTCGACCTCGGGCACGCGCCCGACTCGCCCGCCGCCCTGCGGGAACGCCTGGGCGCGGCGGGCGGCGCCGACTTGCTGCTCACCAGCGGCGGCGTCAGCATGGGCCGCTACGACTTCATGCGCGACCTGCTGCTCGGCGAGGGCGAGATCACCTTCTGGAAGGTGAAGATGCGGCCCGGTGGCCCCGCGCTCTGCGGGCGCTGGGGGGGGCTGCCGGTGTTCGGTCTGCCGGGCAATCCGGTGAGCAGCCTGGTCGTGTTTCAGGTCATCGTGCGCCCGGTGCTGACCGGCGAACCGCTCCCGACCCGGCAGGTGACGGCGGCCACTCCTTTTGCCTCACTGGCTGACAAGACGGCGTTCTGGCGCGGCGTGCTCTCGGGCGACGAGGTGCGCGACTACCCCCGCCAGGGCAGCGGCGTCCTGCGCTCGCTGAGTGACGCCGACGCCCTGGTCGTCGTGCCCGAGGGGCAGAACATCGCGGCGGGCGAGCGGGTGGAGGTGGTGCTGCTGTAGGCCCGCCGTCCCGCGTTACCCCTGCCGTGCCCAGGCCGCCGCTGCCTGCACCTGTTCCGGCGTGGGCCGCACGCCCGTGTAGAGCACGAACTGTTCGAGGGCCTGAAGTGCCGCGACTTCTTCCCCGGTCACGACGGGCTTGCCCTGCCGCCGCGCCTCGGCAATCAGCGGCGTTTCGGCGGGCAGCGCCACCACGTCGAACACGGCGCGGGCCTGGGCAATCAGCTCCGGCGCAAAGCTGAGATCGTGTTCCTCCGGCCCCCCCGCCATGCCGATGGGCGTGACGTTGACCAGCAGGTCGGCAGCTTCCGGCTCGGGCGTCCAGCGCCAGCCCAGCCGCCCGGCCAGTTCGCGCCCCGCCGCCTCGTTGCGGGCGACCAGCACGCCGTTTTCAAAGCCCGCGTCCCGCAGCGCCGACGCCACCGCCTTGCCCATGCCGCCGCTGCCGCGCACGCCGACACGCCAGGACGGGTCGAGTTCTTTTTCCCGAATCAGCAGGCGAACGGCTTCGTAATCGGTGTTATAAGCCCGCAGCACGCCGTCATCGTTGACGATCGTGTTCACCGACTCGATGGCCGCCGCCGACGGCATCAGTTCGTCGAGCAGCGGAATCACCGCTTCCTTGAACGGCATGCTCACCGCGCACCCACGAATCCCCAGCGCCCGGATGCCGCCGATGGCAGCAGGTAAATCCTGCGTGGTGAACGCCTTGTACATGTAGTTCAGGCCCAGCAACTCATACAGATAATTGTGAAAACGGGTGCCGAAGTTGCCGGGCCCGGCGGCGAGACTCATGCAAAGCCGGGTGTCACGGTCAAACCGGGGAGCGGGAAGCATGGGTCAGGATAGGCCGAGCATCAGCTCCAGATTCTGCACCGCTGCGCCACTCGCCCCTTTGCCGAGGTTGTCGAGCCGCGCGGCGAGCAGGGCGCGTTCGCCGTCCGCCGCCGGGTATACGAACAGTTCGAGGTTGTTGGTGCCGTTCAGCGTCTGCGGGTCGAGAATCTCGGGGTTGTCGGCCAGCTCGAAGACCTTCACGTACTGTTGCCCGGCGTAGTGCTCCTTCAGCGCGGCGTGCAGCGCCTCGGCACTCACTCCCAGCTCGGCCAGATGCAGGGGAACCGTCACGGTCATCCCCTGCGCCCAGCCGCCCACGTTCGGCGTGAACACGGGCTTGCGGGTCAGGCCGCCGTACACCATCGTCTCGGGCAGGTGCTTGTGCTCCAGCGTGAGACCGTAACTGATAAACGCGCCCTTGGATGGGTGCGCGCTGCCCTGCTCGTGGGCGTCTACCAGCGCGCGCCCGCCGCCGGTGTAGCCGCTGTAGCCCTGAATATGCACCGGAAAGTCGGCGGGCAGCAGCCCGCGCCCAGTCAGCGGGGCCAGCAGCGCAATCGCGCCGGTGCTGTAGCAGCCGGGGTTGGCCACGTACCGCGCCTGCCGGATTTTCTCCGGCTGCTCTGCGCTCAGTTCGGGAAAGCCAAAGACCCAGTCGGGGTGAATGCGGTGAGCGGTGCTGGCGTCCAGCAGCCGCGAAGCTGGGTTGGTCGTGAGGCTTACCGCTTCCCGCGCCGCGTCATCGTGCAGGCACAGGATGGAGACGTCGGCGGCGTTGAGCAGTTCGGCCCGCGCCGCGCTGTCTTTGCGCCGCACTGGGTCGATGCTCAGCAGTTCGAGGTCGCTCCGCCCGGCGAGGCGCTCTCTGATTTGCAGGCCGGTGGTTCCGGCTTCACCGTCAATGAAAATCTTGGGCTTGTTCATTCTTCCTCCCTGTAGCAGCGCCGCACCAGCTCGGCTAAGTCCCCTTTCGCCGCTTCACCCGCCGCGATACGGGCCAGCAAATGCTCCGGCGTCAGCCACTCGCCGCCGCTGATGTCGTTGGGGTTAAATATGGGCGTGGCGTCGCTGCGGAGTTCGTAGACGCACATGAACGAACTGAGCGTCGTCTGAAACGGTGAAAACGAGGCCAGCGGGCGCCAGGACAGCGCGTCAATCTCCACGTTGAGTTCCTCGCGGGCCTCGCGGCGAAACGCTTCCTCGTAAGTTTCGCCGCTCTGCACTGCCCCGCCCACGCTCACGTCCAGCGCATTCGGAAAGAGGCTCTTGCTGGGGCTGCGGCGTGGAATCCACAGCTGGCCCTGGCTGTTGCGGAGAAAGGCGTTGACCACCCGCACCCGCTCCCAGCGCAGTGCCGGGTCGGTGCGGAGAATCTGCCCGACCACTTCGTCGCGCTCGTTCACGAGGTCCAAGCGTTCGTCGCTCACGCCCCCCATTCTCCCATTACCAGCGCGGCTTCATGTCGCCCAGCACGTGGTAGAGCAGCGCCTTTTGCGCGTGCAGGCGGTTCTCGGCCTGGTCGAAGACGCGGCTCTTGGGGTGCTCGGTGGCTTCCGGCACGGTTTCTTCACCGTAGTGCGCGGGCAGACAATGCAGAAAAATACCGTCGGGCGAGATGGTCTCCAGCATCTCCGGCGTGACCTGATAGCCCCTAAAAGCCCGGCGGCGGATGTCGGCTTCGGCCTCCTGGCCCATCGAAATCCACACGTCGGTGTACAGCACGTCGGCACCCTGAATGGCGTCCAGGTCGTTGGTCAGGTGCACCTCCACGCCCGCCTTCACCGCGTCCATCAGCACGCCCGCGTTGGGTTCGTAGCCTACCGGGGTCACCACCGTCACGTCGGTGCCGGTCAGGATGCCCATGTGAATGTGGCTGTTGGCGAGGTTGTTGCCGTCGCCGATGTACACCACCCGCTTGCCGCGCAGGTCCTGCCCGAACTCTTCCTCGATGGTCTGATAGTCGGCGAGCAGTTGCGCCGGGTGCAGCATGTCGCTCAGGCCGTTGATGACCGGAATGCGGGCATGCTGCGCGAGTTCCACCAGGGTCTGTTGCAGGTACACGCGGCCCATCACGCCGTCCACCCAGCGCTCCAGGTTGCGCGCCACGTCGCTCACGCGCTCGCGGGTGCCCAGGCCGATTTCGGTGTTGGAAAGGGTAATGGCGTGCCCGCCGAGCTGGTACATCCCCACATCGAAGGTGGTGCGGGTGCGTAAGGAGGCCTTCTCGAAGACCAGCGCCAACGACAGCCCCGAGAGCGGCTTGACCGCGCGCCACTCGCCCGCCTTCATGGAGTGCGCGGTGTCCATGACTGCCCGCAACTCGGCGGACGTCATGTCGAGGTTGCTCAGAAAGTCGCGGCCCGCCAGCACCGGGCGCGGCAGGGTGTCCGGCGTGTGAAGCCGGGCCTGCGCGGGGGTGGGCACGGACGGAGCAGACTTCTTACTGGAACGGGCGGCCTTCGTCATAGGGAAAAAGTATACGCCGCCCCTGTCCAAAGTGGTCATGTGGGCGGCGTCCCCAACTCAAAGTTATGCGGTTTGCTGTATAGAAATACAGCCCGGTTTGCTCAGCTCTGAGCCCCGCGCAGCGATTCCGGCACTTCGTAGAACGTCTCGGAGGTGACGCGCTCAGGGAACTTGCGGATGAAATCCACCGTCGAAAGGGCCTGCGAGCGGTGACAGGCGATGGCCTGCAATTTGCGCGTCACCAGGGCGCTCACGTCGCGCTTGACGGTCGGCGGCAGCCACGCGGCCCGCAGTTCCTCGTTCTCAGGTGGCGTCTCGCTCGCGTAGTACCACAGCACCGGGCGGCTCCCGGCGGGCAGACGGTCCCAGGCGGCTTTCACGGCGCGGTGGGTGGTCATATGGTCGGGGTGGCCGTTGCTGCCGTTGGGCGGAAAGGTCAGCACCGTCTCAGGCCGCAGCCGCTCCATCGCTTCACGGGCCGTTTCGACGAGTTCCTCGAACGGGTAGTCCTTCAGGTATTTGTCGGGAAACTGGTGTTGCTCGTGCAGGCTGCCGGGCGTGGTCGTCAAGCCGATGACTTCCAGGCACGCCGCCAGTTCTACGGCCCGCATCCGCGCCAGTTCTTCAGGGCCATCGCACAGGCCCAGGGTGCGTCCCGCTTCGCCCCGCGTCAGCGTGACCAGTCCGCACGACTCACCCGCCGCCAGATATTCCATCAGTGTGCCGGACGCGCCGTACACCTCGTCGTCGGGGTGTGGAACAATCAGCAGCAGTTTCAGGCCCTTGCCTGTTTCGCTTGTCATGGTGGGCAGCATAGGCCAGCCGCGCCGTCA
>NC_001263.1:2250000-2282500 GCF_000008565.1 Deinococcus radiodurans R1 = ATCC 13939 = DSM 20539
ATTGCGCGGCATGTCGGCCTCACCCTGGCGGTGAAGGGCGTAGAAAGCGTCCCAGTCGGAGCCGTCCACGTCATAGCGCTCGGCTTCCAGCCCTTGCAGGAAAAGGCGCTCCTCCAGAGGTTGAAAGCGCCCGGCGTCCCAGGCCGTCAGGTCCAGCTGGGCGCCCCAGGATTGCCAGGCGTTGCGAAAGCCCGCCGCCAGAAAAAAGTGCATCTGCTCGGGCCAGTCCTCGCGGGTCACGCCGAGCAGCCGCGAGAAGCCGGTGGGCAGGTCGGCGAGCAGTGCGAGGTAAAGGGGAGAAAAGGATGCGCCCTCGCCCGCGAAGTCTAGCCGCAGCGCGTCGGGGGCACCGGCACCGAAGGGGGAGCAGTGGACGGAAGCGATGACCTCTCCCCCACGCTCGGCCACCAGACGGCGGCGCTGGGGGTCGGCGGACACCCGAAACTGCTCGGGCCGGTAGGTCCACTGACCGCGCACGCTCTGGGTGACGAGGTGAGCGACGGTGGCAGCGTCAGCCTCCTGAAAAGGCCGGATGTTCACGCCTCGCGCTCCCAGGCCACCCAGTCGGGTTCAATGTTGGCGCCCAGACGACGGAGCACGCCGAGGTAAGCGGCGTCGCGCTTGCTGCCCGCCACGTTGAGGAAGGACAGGCCCCCGGCTTGCAGACTGCGGGCCACCTGAGCGAGCAGGGCGGTGGCAAGACCCTGGCGGCGGTGCTCCGGGTGAACGACGAGGACGGCGTTCCAGGCGTGGAGACGCGAACGTTCGGGGAGGGCGAGGCCGACCAATGTTTCGCCGTGCCAGGCGAGCCAAGCGGCGTTCCAGAGAGCGTCTTCATCGGTCAGAGCTTCGGCAGCGGGATCAATGGTGGGCGGCGCCGTTACCTGGTCCTGGCGGGTCAGGGCGTAGAGCTCGGTCAGGCGGGCGTCGTGCTGGAAGGGGGCAGCGGGGGTCAGGCGGTAGTGCCGGGCAGTGAGCGCGGCTTCCAGCGCCCCAGTGTTCACCTGCCAGTCGCGCAAATGGAACCCACCACCGAAAGTGCGGTGAACCTCGCGGAAGCCGAGCGCGGGGAGGTCGGGCCAAGCAGGTAGATAGTCCTCGCGCACGCTGGCCCAGAGGTGGGAACGCCCGGCAGCGCGGGCCTGAGCGGCAAGAAACTCGAGCAAGGCCGCCGCGTCGGCGTGGTGGTCGGGGTGAAGGTGCAGACCTACCCAGGCGTGGCTGGGGTGAAAATCCGGCAGCCAGAGCGAGCCGAGGCCGCTGACCTGCCCCGCCGTTTCACTCACGACATAACCATGTTCGGGGGCGGCGAAACGTTCCGCGAGCTTGCGCGCCGTCGCCTGAAAGTGCGGTTCCTGGGTGGAATTGAGCAGCAGAGCGGCCAGAAAGGCGTCGGCGGGCTGGGCCGAGCGCACCTGGGGAGAGGAAGGAGCAGACATGGAGTCATCTTGGCGGGTCACCTTTCTCTAGGCGAATCTGATTCCTCCGCCAAATGGCCTAGCGGGTGCATATGCAACCCGGCTTCGGCAGCTTTCGGCGCCCCTGCTCAAGCTCGGCTCAACGATTGCGCCCCGCATACTCAAGTCACATTCACAGAGAGGCTTGACATCTTTACGCCCCTAGCGTATTCTGTCTTTACCGGAATGAAAGCGCCGTGGTGCGCTTGCGAGTCTGACCGGAGACTGTCCGAAGTTGAGGGACTGTCCAGTTTTATCTTTAACCGCGCCTTCCGCTCCTGGCAGGCGTTTTTCTTTTGGTTGGACGATTCCTGACCCCCGGCCCTGGCCTGCCCGCTAGACTGCCGACATGACAGACCAGAGCGTTTCCCAAAACGTGGCGCGGCTGAGTGTGAACACCATTCGCACGCTCGCCATTGACGCGGTGCAGGCCGCCAACTCGGGCCACCCCGGTGCGCCGCTGGGCATGGCCCCGATGGGCTACGTGCTGTGGCACAAGTTCCTGCGCCACAACCCCGCGCACCCTGAGTGGCCGGGCCGCGACCGCTTCGTGCTGTCGGCGGGGCACGCCTCCATGCTGATCTACAGCCTGCTGCACCTGACCGGCTACCAGGAAATGACGCTCGACGACCTGCGCCACTTCCGGCAGTGGGGCTACCACACCCCCGGCCACCCCGAGTTTTTCCACACCAAGGGTCTGGACGCGACCACCGGCCCGCTTGGGCAGGGCGCGGCGATGACGGTGGGCATGGCGATGGCCGAAGCACACCTCGCCGCCCGCTACAACCGCGAAGGCTTTCCGATTTTCGACAACCGCACCTACGCCATCATGGGCGACGGCGATCTGCAAGAAGGCATCAACCACGAAGCCGCCGCGCTCGCCGGGCACCTGAAACTCGGCAAGCTGATCTGGCTGCACGACGACAACCACATCCAGCTCGACACGCCCACGAACAAGGCCGAGTCCGAGGACACCGCCGCCCGCTTCCGCGCCTATGGCTGGAACGTGCTGAAGGTGGAAGACGGCGACAATCTGGACGAAATTGAAAAGGCGATTGCCGAGGCCCGCAGCCAAAGCGAGCGGCCCACGCTGATTCAGGTGCGCACCATCATCGGCTTCGGCAGCCCGCGCGCCGGCACGAGCAAGGCGCACGGCGAGCCGCTCGGCGAAGAGGGCGTGGCCGAGACGAAGAAAGCGTTGGGCTGGGAGTACCCCGCTTTTACCGTGCCCGACGAAGTGGCTGCGCACATGAACGCTCGCGCTAAGGGTGCTCAACTCGAAGCCGACTGGGAAAAACTGATGGCCGACTACCGCACCGCGCACCCCGACCTCGGCAAGGAAGTGGACGCGCTGCTCGCCCGTGAACTGCCCGCCAACCTCGCCGACCTGCTGCCCAAGTACGAAGTCGGCGGCAAGGCGGCGGCCACCCGCAACGCGAGCGGCGAAGTCATCAACGCGCTGGCGAAGGTGCTTCCCGGTTTGATGGGCGGCAGCGCGGACCTCTCGGGCTCGACCAAGACCACCATCAAGGACGGCGGCGAGATGGAAGCGGGCACCATGGGCGGGCGCAACGTGCTGTTCGGCGTGCGCGAGTTCGGCATGAGCGCCGCGGGCAATGGCCTGAGCCTCTACGGCGGCCTGCACCCGATGGTAGGCACCTTCCTGGTATTCGCCGACTACCTCAAGCCGGCTTTCCGCCTCTCGGCGCTGCAAATGCAGCCGGTGACTTACGTGCTGACCCACGACTCCATCGGTCTGGGCGAAGACGGGCCGACCCACCAGCCGGTGGACCAGCTCGCCATGCTGCGAGCGGTGCCGGGCGCCCACGTCATTCGCCCCGCCGACGCCAACGAAACCGCCGCCGCGTGGCTGATGGCGCTGGAATACGACAAGGGCCCCACCGCGCTCGCCCTCTCGCGCCAGGATCTGCCGATTCTGCCCGCCAACATCGAAGGCGTGAAGAAGGGCGCGTATGTCCTCCGAGATGTGGACGGTGCCGATGGTCAGGGGGCTCAAGTCATCCTGATCGCCAGCGGCTCGGAAGTCGCCCTGGCCCTGAGCAGCGCCGAGCGGCTGGCCGAAGAGGGCGTGCAGGCCCGCGTGGTGTCCATGCCGTGCATGGAGGTCTTTCGCCAGCAGGAGCAGAGCTACCGCGACAGCGTGCTGACCCCCGGCGTGAAGCGCGTCGCCATCGAGGCCGCCAGCCCGCAGCCCTGGTACGAGTGGACGCTCGGCGGCCCAGTCATCGGCATGACGACCTTCGGTGCGTCGGCCCCGGCCAAGGTGCTGTTTGAGAAGTTCGGCTTCAGCGTGGAAAACGTGGTGAAGGTGGTCCACTCCGTGCTGTAAAGTCGCCCATCAGATTCAAAGCCGCCCGCTCCTAAACGGAAAGCGGGTAGCTTTTTTATTGCAGGAGCGCCTTACTTCGCCGCCTGAGCAGGCGTACTTTTCCCGGTGAAAATCAGCACGTCGTAACTCTTGGGCAGAACCTCGAAGGTGTAGCCCATCGCGCCGGGCGTGCTGCTCTGACCGATGCCGCGAATGGGACGTGGCGTGGCGAAGTACTCGCGCACGGCGGGAACTTTCAGCGCATCGGCCATGACCAGGGCGGCGGGCGCCGTCGCCAGAGCTTCGGGGCTGTCGGGGTGCGAGGGGGCCACGGCGACGCTCTGCATACCCTTCTCTTCCTGGCCCACCAGCGTCGCCCGGATGCTGCCGCCGGTAAAGGTCTGGCCGATGGTGCGGTAATCGCGTCCAAGTGCCTCCGCCAGCCGCGTGCCCATGCCGGTCTGCGCCAGAGCGTCGGGCGCTTTGCTGACGTGGCTGTTGTGCGCCCAGAGCATCACTTTGCCCTGCGGGTCAGCCTTCAGGACAGCCAGCAGGTTCTCGGCCATAAAGTCGTCGCGCGTTCCCTGCCCGGTGGCGGCCAGCACCGCCTGCTGCACGGTCCGGGCGAGCGCCTGGGCCTGGGCGCGGTGGGGCGTGTTCGCGTTCAGGGCGTTGGCCTGCTTCAGCAGCGTGGCGGCCTGCTCGGTGAACGCCTTTTGTTGGGCCGGGTCTTTCACCAGTTCGTCAATCTGATACGGCTCAAGTTTGGCAAAGGGGGCCGCCGCCGCTGACAGCCCAGGCACCAGGGTGCCCAGGA
Source organism: Deinococcus radiodurans R1 = ATCC 13939 = DSM 20539 (assembly GCF_000008565.1). GTDB lineage: Bacteria > Deinococcota > Deinococci > Deinococcales > Deinococcaceae > Deinococcus > Deinococcus radiodurans. Next base: position 2,254,604 of record NC_001263.1, read on the forward strand.
GCGCAGCGCTGCCCCCCGGGTCCTGCATGTCCACCGCCACGAAGTTCAGGGCCGGTTTGCTCCCCCGCGCCGCGTTGTACCCGCGCATCCACACCAGCAGGTCGCGGATTTCGGCAGTGCGCCACACGCTGAAGCCCAGACCGTTGACCGCCGCCGTGAGGTCCGCCGACTCACCTGAAATGTAGGCCTGCACCGCCTGCGCGCGCGCCGGATTGGCCTCGAAAGCGAGGGTCGTGAAGCCGTGCTCCTGCACCAGCGCCTTAAAAATCCGCGCCTTGAGCACGAAATGTTCGTGAGTGCCGTGGCTCCCCTCGCCGACGCCAATCAAGCGGGCCTGAGCCAGCGGCGTCAGAAAGGCGAGGTCGGCCACTCCGGTGCCGGACGGGTTGACGGGCCTGAGCAAAGGCCGGAGCGCCGCTACCAGCGCAGCGCGTGAGGCCGGGCTCAGGGGAGCGGGGTCGGCCAGGACCTGTCGGTTGCCGCCTAGGTCCACCTGAGCATTCAGAGCGCGGCTGTCCACGATTTGCCAGCGTCCACCCAACTTTTGCCAGGTATCCAGCGTCTCGCCGGTCTGAACCACAGGCATTTTCTGGCCGCCCAGGTCGTATTCGCCTTCACTCCGGACCTGCGCGGTCACGTTGTAGGTCTGACCCTGGCGCACCAGCTTGAGCGCCGTGACCTGCGCGGATTTGAAGGTCAGGCCCGGCGCCCTCGCGGTCAACATCTCGCGGGTGATCGGCTCGTAGCGTGGGCCGTAGCCGCTGAACTTCGGCGCGTAGAAGCGCAGGATGGTGGCCGAGTCGCCCGCTACCGTCGCGCGCATCAGCTCCTGATAACTGCGGCGAATGGCGGCCTCGTCGGGGTTTCCTGCGCCTCCGGCGAGGGCGGGCGTCAGCAGGGCGAGGGACAGAGCAACAATTTTGTTCATGAGTTTGTTCATGGGTGGGCCTCCGGGGAATGAGGGAAAGAAGCAGCGTGACAACAGGTCAATCGGCGAACTCCTCCTCGCTCAGCGCGGCCACGATACGGGGCAGATATGAATAGCCCATCCCCAAAAGGATGAAGAAGACGACGCTGGCCGTTTCGGGGTTGCCCGCCGGGAAGGGATTGATGGCCGGAAAACGCTTGAGAACACCGCCGCTCAGCAGGTAAGCCGCGAACAGCATCCACAGCATCCAGCCGCTGCTCAGGCCATAAGCACGGGCGATGAAGGCGTTGCGCGAATGACGCTCGTACTCGTCGAGCTCGCCTTCCTTGCGAAAGAGCCGGTTCCAGACCCAGGCGTCGGAGGTCAGTTGATGCAGGGCGGCGCCGACGACGGGAAGCAGCAGCAGCGGCAGTACCCCAAGCCAGCGTTCGCTGTCCAGACTGGGCAGCGTGAGTTGCAGGACCAGCAGACCCAGGCCCAGCACAGCGGCCCAGAAGCGGCGGCGTTTCATCGGCTGGGTGCGGCTAAACGAAACGGTTTGGCGGTCAACATCATATCCGTTCTCCTTGTCCGTAGACCTGAAGGCTCAGGGCCGGCAGGGGCTCCAGCGAGAAAATGGCCTCCACGGGGAGCCTGAACACCTGCGCCATCTTGAGTGCGAGTTCCAGGCTGGGGCCATAGTCGCCGCGCTCGATAAAGCCCACCGATTGCGGGTTGATCCCCACCGCCGACGCCAGCTCGGCCCGCAGCGCGGCCAGCCGGTTGTAAATCGCAGCCTCCTCTTTTCGTTTGGCGACCATACTGAGATGTCATGTAAACATAACGCCCTATGTCAAGTAGAAAACAGCAGCCGCCTTTCCTGAGGAAAGAGGCCGCTGCCCGGAGGGGTTGGACTTAGAGAGCCGTCAGGCTTTGGGCAGCTCCACGTCAAACAGTGCCCGCACGAACTCCTGGCTGTCGAACGGTTGCAGGTCGCCGGGCTGCTCGCCCACGCCGATGAATTTGATGGGCACGCCGAGTTCGCGGACGATGGGCACGAGGATGCCGCCCTTGGCGGTGCCGTCGAGCTTGGTGACGACCACGCCGGTCAGCGGAGTGGCCTCGTGGAACTTCTTGGCCTGTTGCAGCCCGTTCTGGCCGGTCACAGCGTCGAGCACCAGCCACACCTCGGCGGGCTCGCCGGGGTCGGCCTTGTCGATGACGCGGCGGACCTTTTTCAACTCTTCCATCAGGTTGTGCTTATTGTGCAGTCGCCCCGCCGTGTCCACGAACAGCAGGTCGGTGCCGCGTGCTTTGCGGGCACCCGCCGCGTCGAAGGCCACCGCCGCCGGGTCGCCGCCGTCCACACCCTGAATGACCGGCACGCCGAGGCGCTCGCCCCACACGCCGAGCTGCGTGCCCGCCGCCGCGCGGAAGGTGTCGCCCGCCGCAAACATGACGCTCTGGCCGCGCTCCATGTAGTACTGGCCGAGCTTAGCGATGGTGGTGGTCTTGCCCACGCCGTTCACGCCGATGACCATGACGACGTGGCCCTTGGGGTCCACCTTGGAGCGGCTGACATCCGGCGAAAAGCCGAGTTCCCGGAACTGCGCGCGCCGGGCGTTGGGTTCAAGTTGCAGCGTGAGCGCGCGCATCAGCGCGTCTTGCAGCCGGCCCTCGCCATTTTTGCGGATGTCCTCGATGATTTCTTCGGTGGCCGCCCGGCCCACGTCGGCGGCAATCAGGGCGTACTCGAGGTCCTCGATGTTGTCGATGCGGGTAAAGGCTGTCTGGACCTCCTGATCGAGCGGCCCCGCCGTGCCGCTGATCTGTTGCCGGGTTTTGCTCAGGCCCTGGCGGAGGCGGTCAAACCAGCTCATCGGGTCGCTCCACGGCGGCAGACTTGAGGGAAGTTCAGTTGCATAACTTCAGCATACTGTGCTCAAGTGAGGCGGGCGGTGACAGACAGCCCGAACAGGCAGGCAAAAGGCCAGGACCGGCTTGCCCTGACCTCCAGGTTCGCTCCCTTGGTTCAGCGGTTGACGTGCCGCATGTCAGGGTAACGGTCGCCCGCCGCCACCGGGAACGTCGCGTCTATCTGCCGCAGTTCGTCAGGGGTCAGGCGAACGTCCAGCGCCCCCACGTTTTCCTCCAGGTACTTCACACGCTTGGTGCCGGGAATGGGCACGAGGTTCTCGCCCTGCGCGAGCACCCAGGCGAGGGCCAGTTGCGAGGGCGTGCAGCCCTTTTCGGCAGCGAGGCGCTCGATTTCGCGCACCAGGTCGAGGTTCTTCTGGAAGTTTTCGTCCTGAAAGCGGGGGTTGTGGCGGCGGAAGTCGTCGGGGGCGAGGTCATCGGGCGACTTGAGTTGTCCGGCCAGAAACCCGCGCCCCAGCGGGCTGTAGGGCACGAAGCCCACGCCCAGTTCGCGGCAGGCGGCGAGGACGCCATTTTCCTCCGGGTCGCGGGTCCACAGGCTGTATTCGCTCTGAACCGCCGAAATCGGGTGAACGGCGTGGGCGCGGCGCAGGGTATCGGCACTGCACTCGGACAGGCCCAGCGCCCGCACCTTGCCTTCCTGCACGAGGTCAGCCATCGCGCCCACGGTGTCCTCGATGGGCGTGTCGGGGTCCACGCGGTGCAGGTAGTAGAGGTCCACATGGTCGGTGCCCAGACGGTTCAGGCTGCCCTCGATGCTCTGGCGCACGTACTCGGGGCGGCCCGAGAAACCACGCCTGGACGGGTCCGCCGGGTCACGAACGATGCCGAATTTGGTTGCCAGCACCACCCGGTCGCGTTTGCCCCTGAGCCAGCGCCCCAGCAGTTCCTCGTTGTGGTAGGGGCCGTAGATGTCGGCAGTGTCGAAGAAGGTGACGCCCAAATCCAGGGCACGGTCAAGCGTGCGCAGGCTCTCGGCTTCGTCGGCGTCGCCGTAAAACTCGCTCATGCCCATGCAGCCCAGGCCCAGGGCAGAGACGGTGAGGTCGCGGAGTTGGCGGGTGGGAAGGGTGGTCATGGGGTCTCCTTTTGGGCGTCGCTCTGGCGTGAAGGGGGTGCGACAGAACCAGAATAAGGCGGCTCAGCCGTACTTCGCCTTCCACTCCTTCTTCATGGCCGCGTACTCCTCGTGCGCCTCGGCCTCGTCCCACTTGGCCTTGAAAATGCGGGCGGACTCAGCCTTCACCGGGTCCTCGGGCTGGCGGGGCAACTCGGCACGGCCATGCGCTCCCGACTGGCCTTTTTTATCGTCGGGCACCGGGCCGTCGTACTTTTTGCCACCTTTGTGGTTGGCGTAACGGCGCGAGCGGGTAAAGCCCATCTGCAAGAATTTGCGCGCCATGTCGGCCCCCACAAAGTCGTCCGCCGCCAGATAGTCCAGAAACATCGCGTAGATTTTCTCGCTGCTCTCGCGGGCCGCGTCGGGCGTGGCAAAGCGCCAGTGCGGCAAAATTTCGGCCTTGTATGGCTGCACCAGCAGCACGCCCTGTTCGCCCCGGCCCACCCGGTACAGCTCCGGCTCTTTGCGGAGGTCGCGCTCGCGGTAGTCCACGTCGTAGTCGAAGTCGCGCTCGGACTTTTTGACTGGGCCTTTGGAGATGCGTTGCCGGCTTCCTGCTTGCTGGTCTTCTGGCATGGTGTTTTCCCCTCTCCAAACAAAAGCAGAAGGCCGGTCATGGCCCTCTGCTTTATGCTCAAAAATTAGCTCAGTCGAGGCGCTCGTCGTCCATGATGGCCTGGAGCATCCAGCGAATCTTGTCGATGGTCGCTGCGTAACCGTTGTACATGTCGGCGGTGACAGGGTCGTTGGCTTCGTCACAGGCCTGCGAGTCGTCGCGGTAGCCCTTGCCCACGCGCGAGAGGTCCTGCACGAGGTCGGCGACCTGGGTGCGGGCGTCGCGCACGGTTTCCTGCGGCACCTGCACGGTGCTGTAGCGGGCGAGGTCGGCGGGCGCGGCGAGGGGGCTGCCGCCCAGGGCGACGAGGCGCTCGGCCTGCTCGTCGATGGAGGGGAAAATCTCGGCGATGAACTCGTCGTAGGCGAGGTGCAGGTCACGGAAGAAGCGGCCCCGGATGTCCCAGTGGTACTTCTTGAACTTCAGGTACAGGCTGATGGTGGTCGCCAGGTTGCGTTGCAGGGTTTCGGCGACGGTCTGGAACTCTTTTTCTTCCAGGTAGTGGTGGTTGACGAGCGCGTTGTTCACGGTGCCGAGGTGCGCGGCGTCAGCGTGGTCGGCGCCGCCCGCGCGCACACCCTGCGCTCCTGTTTCCGGCACGCCGCTCTTTTTGGTCTTGCTGGCTGCCTCGCTCTTGGTGCTTTTCTTCGTCATGAACGCACCCTACGCCGGGCCCGCGAGGGGCGCCCATAGCCATTTTCTTTACCTTTGGGCAAACAGCAGTCGGTGGTCGCTAACTTCAAGCTGCGCCCAGCCCGCCGCCAACCCTTCGCTGAGGTGGGCGCTGATGACCGCGCGGTTGAGCAGCACTGCCCCGGCGTTCGTCATCGTGACTCCGAGTGCGGCGCAAACGCGGGCGAGCAGCTCGTCTACAGTCGCCGCGCCCGCCGTCAGCGCCTCACGGACTGCCGCCGTCGTCCGCTCGTAGCTCGCCAGATTGACCGCGACCAGCGCCGCGCTCTCCTCTGCCGGGTCGCCGTGGGCGGGCAGGGTCAGCCGCACGCCGGAAAGCCCAGCGAGGGCCGCCGCACTCGCTTTTTGCGCGGCGCTGTCCACGCAAAACGTCAGCGGATGCTTGGCGAGCGCGTCCGGGCCGAAGAGGGCGTCGGCGGCGTAGAGCACGTCGCCCACCCGCACCGCGTACATCTGCGCGGCGTGGCCGGGGACGGCAAGCAGCTCCACGTCCACCCCACCTAAGCGCTGCTCGCCCGGCTCCACCCCCTGCGCGGGGCTGCTCGGCGCGAGCAGAAATTTGGTCTGCACCTCGCGCGGCGGCAGCGCCCCGAACAGGCTGAGCGGCTCCAGCACCGGAAACCGGATGACGGCGGCTTCCAGCGGCGGAGCGAAGACGGGCACTTCGGGAAACCGCTTGAGAATGAAAGCATTGCCGCCGTGGTGGTCGGTGTGCGAGTGGGTGTTGAGAATGGCTGCGGGCCGCAGCCCCAGCGCCGCCACCTCGCGCAGCAGTTTGCGGGCGTGGGAGTCGTCGAGGCCGGTGTCTATCAGGAGGGCGCCACCCGCGCCGTTGTCTAGCACCACGCTGTTAACAGGACCGGGAAGGTGAAAGGCGCCGGGCGCAAGGGGAAGCAGGACCATACCCGAGGGTAAGCCACTGTTCCGGACGGGTGGCCCGGTCCCCGTTTCATCCGGCACAGTCGGGACCGCACCGCCTGCGCCTCCATACCGCGAAATCCGCATTTTTTCCCCCTCGCATCCGCTCGGATTGAATCTGGTAGTTCCGGATTCAATCGGGATTCTTATCACATGTTCCCGTTTCACCTTCCCGATACCTGGAGGCGCTAGGCTCCCGCGCATGCCTGCCCCCCAACGCAGCCCGTTCATGCAGTGGTTTCTTGAAACGGGCCAGCCCGAACACGAAGGGTTTTACGAAGAAGAGCAGGACGTGAGCGAGCAGTCGCACACCGAGCCGTGGTGGAAGGTGATGTGCCTGACCGGGGTGGACTACTTTTCCACCCTGGGGTATCAGCCGGGCATCGCGGCGCTCGCTGCCGGGGCGCTGGCACCCGTCGCCACGTTGGTGCTGGTGCTCGTCACGCTGTTCGGCGCCCTGCCGATGTACCGCCGGGTGGCACAGGAAAGCCCCTACGGGGACGGCTCGCTTTCCATGCTCGAAAAGCTGCTGAGCTACTGGCCGAGCAAGACGCTGGTGCTTTCCCTGCTGGGCTTCGTCGCCACTGGCTTCGTCATCACCATCACCCTGTCGGCGGCCGACGCTGCCGCGCACCTCGTCGAGAACCCGCTGCTCAAGTCGGCGCTCGGCGGGCAGAACGTGGCGATTACCCTGACGCTCATCGCGCTGCTGGGGGCGGTGTTTCTCAAGGGGTTCAAGGAAGCCATCGGGCTGGCGGTGGTGCTGGTCATCGTCTACCTCGGCCTGAGCGTGGTGGTCATCGGCAACGGGGCGCTGGAAGTGCTGCACCACCCCGAACTGCTGAGCGGCTGGTGGGCGGGGCTACGCCACACCTTCGCCTCACCCCTGTCGCTGATCGGCGCGGCGCTGCTGGTGTTTCCGGCACTGGCGCTGGGGCTGTCGGGCTTCGAGACGGGCGTGGTGGTCATGCCGCTGGTGCGCGGCGAAGCGGGCGACACCCACGCCAACCCCGCCGGGCGCATCCGCAACGCCCGCAAGCTGCTGACCACCGCCGCCAGCATCATGAGCGTGCTGCTGCTCGGGTCGTCGCTGGTGACCACCGTCCTCATTCCGCGCCACGAGTTCTGGGCCGCCACCAGCGTGACGCGCGCGGTCAACACCGCCGACCTGCGGGCGGGCCGCGCCGTGGTCAACGTGCCGCTCGACCACCCGACTGAGCCCAGGGAGATGTACACCTTCCACGTTCCGGCGGGGCAGCGGGGCAACTATGCGGTGCAGGCCGACACCGTGGGCGGCGCGGTGCCCATCGCCGTGAATGTGACTGAAAACGGCTCCACCACCCAGGTCACGGTCGCCACGCCCCCCGGCGCAGCCAACGGGCGGGCGCTGGCGTACCTCGCCCATCGCCGGCTGGGCGACACCTTCGGCACGCTGTACGACGTGAGCACCATTTTCATCCTGTGGTTTGCGGGCGCCTCGGCCATGGCGGGGCTGCTCAACATCGTGCCGCGTTACCTGCCGCGCTACGGCATGGCGCCGGACTGGGCGCGCGCCACCCGCCCGCTGGTGCTGGTGTTTACCGGCATCGCCGCGCTGGTCACGCTGGTGTTTCAGGCGAACGTGGACGCCCAGGCCGGGGCCTACGCGACCGGCGTGCTGGCACTGATGACCTCGGCAGCCATCGCCGTCTTTCTGACCGAGCTGCGGCGCAAACACCCCCAGGCGGCGCTGGCGTTCGGGCTGGTCAGCCTGATTTTCGTCTACACCGCCTTCGTGACCGTTAAGGAGCGGCCCGAGGGCCTGTGGATTGCCCTGTGCTTTATCGCCGGGATTCTGGTCGTGAGCATCTGGTCGCGCATCGGGCGCAGCACCGAGTTGCGGGTGCAGAATGTCCACTTCGATGAAGCGGGGCTGGACATGGTGCGGGACGTGGCCGCCCACGGGCTGCCGGTGCGTTTTATCGCCAACCACCTGAACGCGGGCGACGCCGCCGAGTACCAGGAAAAGGCGCTGGAAGTGCGGCTCGACAACCACCTCAGCGCGGGCGAGGTGGCCCTGTTTCTGGAAGTGGCGGTGCTCGACGCCTCGGATTTCAAATCGACGGTGTACCTGGAGGGCGTGCAGGTCGGCCCCCACCGCATCCTGCGCGCCACCGGCAACAGCGTGCCCAACACCATCGCCGCCGTGCTGCTCTACGTCCGTGACCTGACCGGCGCGCCGCCCCACATCTACTTCGAGTGGAGCGAAAAAGGCCCCGCCGCCAACGCCCTGCGCTTCCTGCTCGCCGGGGAGGGCGACATTCCGCCGCTCACCCACGAAATTCTGCGGGTGGCCGAGCGCGACCCCGGACGCCGCCCACAGGTGCACGTGGGGGGCTGAGCACGGTCCAGTCAGCAGGGCGGGCACCCGGGAGCTTCCCTGGGTGCCCGCTTTCGGTGTTCAGCCCAGAGGCCGCACCGCATCTGCCGTCACGAAGTCCGCCGTGTTCAGGCCCGCAGGCAGGCCCGGCCCCGTCACCGCCGCGCCCCGCGCTTCCGCCGCCGCCACTTYTGCGTTCAGGGCCAGCAAAAAGTCCAACATGTCCGCCCCCGCTGGCAGGCCATAAGCCGCACTCACCGCCGCGTCCAGCCGTTCCTGAGCGTCACGCAGCGGGTTTTTGCCCGGCATGTCCAGCGTCCGGTACAGGTCGCGCAGGCTCCAGCCCTGCTCGCGCATCACCTTGTTCCGCAGTTCCCGCAGCTTCACCGCTGCCGCCGCCACCGCCCGCACCTGCGCCAGTGTCGGGTCTTAAGGCCAGGGGAAGGTGTCGAAAACGGTATCGGAGGTGTACATAAGACGGGCCGTTAATGTTCCCCCACGTGCAATTAACCACTGCCAATGGACAGAACTTTGGATGACTCCAAATGAATAATCATCTTCAAAGGCGAAAATTTGAAGACCGTCACTAGGACGGATACCATTATCTAGAAACTCAAATACTTGCCTTTTGGTAACGCGCGAGCAGACAATATAACGGCTCAGTGATGAAATTTTCTCAATCATTTCACTGCGCCCATACGACAGTGCCCACCACTGATTCAGGAAATTGCGGTGGTGTTTGTTGGTCTTGGCCTTTGGGTTGGCGGCCAGCACTTCGGCGTTGCGGGCTTCTTCCTCGGCGGCGGCGGCCTGGCGCGTAGGCAGCACTTCGCGTTCTATGCGGGCAAAGGGCAATTTGTAGGCCCTCGCGCCGAACACGTCACGCGGCTGAAAATCAATGACATAACGGGTCGGGTGCGGCGGGCTGGTGCGGAGCAGTTCATCACCCGTGAGGTACGGAAAAATAACCTCGGCGTTTTTGCGCTCGGCGCTGAGCATCTGCCCGGCTTCCAGACCGTCCAGCAAAAAGCCTTTGTGGCCGTGGGTCTGGCCCTGGTAGCACGCGCCGCTGTTCATGTTGACGCGCAGCTTTTGCGCCTGCGTGACATCGGTTCCGGCAGACAGGGCAGAGTTGATGACGGGCAACTCGGTGCTTTGCCAGGGGCTGGTGCGGTGGTCGCCCACCTGCCACGCCAGATGCTTGGGGCCTTCGGCTGGCCCCTTGACCCAGTTGACGATGCTGACATGCACAGCGGCGTCGCCGGACCAGACTTGCGTGCCCACGGCGTCGGTGATGGTGCCGCCGTGCTGCACGACATAATCCAGCCCCCCGACACGGCTGTCGTTCTGACGAATGGTGTTGGTGCCCACCAGACCCGCCCGCTGGCCGCTGCCCAGTTGGTCATGCGCCTTGCGAATCCAGTAGACGCAGTAGTCGGCGCGGCCCGGCACGTCGGGGTAGTGGGCACGGAGCTTTTTGACATAGGCCGCGCCCATCTCGCGCTGCAACTTGTTTTTGCTCTGAAACGGGGGGTTGCCGACGATGGCGTCCACACGGGGCCACGGGGTAAAGAGGGCGTCGCCCTGCACGATACGGTCGTCGAGGTTGTCCAGCGGCAGCGGCTGGTCGAAGTCCAGGCCGGTGTTGCCCAGCAGGTCGTGCATCTCACGGATGGCGAGTTCTTTGGCGAGCGTGAGGGTCACTTTGGCGAGTTCCACGCCGAAGGGGTCGTATTCCAGCCCGTGCATCTGCCGGATGCTCACGCGGGCAGGCGGCAGGGCGGTCCCCGGTGCGGAGAGGTCACGCAGCCGCAGCAGGGCGCGGGCTTCCAGGCGGCGCAGTTCGCGGTAGGCGACATACAGGAAGTTGCCGCTGCCACACGCGGGGTCGAGCACCTGAAAGCTGGCGAGTTCGTCCAGAATGGCCCGCAGTTCCTTTTGCGTGGTCGCCGCCTCGATTTGCCGCTGAAACGGGGTGACGATGGTGGGCAACACCACCCGCATGATGTCGGCCTCGCTGGTGTAGTGCGCCCCCTTGGCGTGCTGCTCTTTCTTGTCCATGCTGCTCTGAAACAGCACCCCGAAAATCTGCGGCTGAATCCTGGCCCAGTTGTTTTCCAGCGCGGCTTTGTGCAGCAGGTAAAGCTCATCGCGGTTAAGTTCAATGGGGTCCACGGCGCGGAACAGCCCGCCGTTGAAATACGGAATGGGCGCAAAACGCCCGCCCCGTGCCCGTTCGGAGGTATTCATCTGCCGGAACAGCCCGCCGAAGAGGTCGAAGCTGCTTCCCCGGCCTGCCCTGGCGTCGTCGGCCAATTCGGTAAAAAAGCCACGCGGAATCAACTCGAAGTCCTCGGCGAACATCGCCATGACGCACTGCAAGAGGAAACGCTGAGCGCGGGCGCGGTCTTCACCACGGGCAATCACACTGTTGAGCACCTTCGCTACGCTGTCGGCGGCCTCGCGGGTTACGTCCACCCGGTTGTTGCCGAACAGCGGCGCCCTTTCCTGCTCAAACATGAAGTTCAGCACCGTGTACCGCTCAGGCAGTTCTTCTATCCGCAGCCGGTCCATCGGCTCGTCGAGCTGCTGATTGAAGTCGTAGACCCACAGCTCGTCGAAATTGCACAGCACGGCGTAACGTGGGCGGTCCGGCACCAGCTTGAGCCAGTAGTCGAAGGCCTGCTGGTAGTGGTTCGCCAGTTTCTCGCCGCGCTTTTTCATCTCTATCAGCACGCGGGGCCGCCACAGCAGGTCAGCGAATTTTTTGCCGCCGCCCTGCTTGGCGACCCGGTACTCCAGTTCCGCGCCCGCTTCCTTGTATCCGGCGTGCCCAAAGGCCTGAAAGAGCCGGTCCAGAAATACCTGACTTTCGCCCTTCTCGTCCCCTTTCAGGGTGCGCCAGTAGGCAACGAAGTCTTCCATACGCTGCGCGGTCTCGGTCTGAGGCATGAACCTCTTCAGAGTACGGCTTACACTCGGGCCATGTGGGCTTCTCAGCGTGCTTCCTCGGTTCCCGGCAGTGTCTTTTCCCTGATGGACGCCGCCAAGATGCGGGCGCGGGGCCGGGGCCTGAACGTCACCGACCTCAGCATCGGCTCCAGCGACCAGCACCCGCCGCTCAGCGTGCTGGACGAATTGCGGGCCGCCACCCACGACCCGGCGACCTACCGCTACCCGCTATTTTCCGACACCCAGCCTCTGCGCGACGCCGCCGCCGCGTACCTCGCCCGGCGCTTTGGCGTGCGGCTCAATGCCGACACCGAGGTGCTGCCGCTGATCGGAGCGCAAGAAGGGCTGGCGCACCTGCTGCTCGCCGTGACCGACCCCGGCGACACGCTACTGCTCCCCGACCCCTGCTATCCGCCGTACTGGGGCGCGGCGGCGGTGGCGGGGCTGAACGTGGTGACGCTGCCGCTGCTGCCGGAGCGCGGCTTTCTGCCGGACCTCAGCCGGGTGCCAGCGAACGTGCGTCCGCGCGTGCTGCTCCTCAATTACCCGAACAACCCGACCTCGGCCATTGCCAGCGCCGAGTTTTTCCGCGAAGCCGCCGCGTGGTGCCGCGAACGGGGCACGCTGCTGGTGCATGACCATCCGTATGCCGAACTGACCTTCGGCGACTACCGCGCCCCCTCGGCACTGGAAGCGGGCATGGAAGGCGTGGTGGAACTGCACTCGCTGTCCAAGACGCACCACCTCGGCGGCTTCCGGGTGGGCTTCGCGGCGGGGGACGCGGGCGCGGTGGCGGCGCTGGCGCGGGTCAAGGGGGCGATTGATTTTCACCCATATCTGGGCATTCAGCGGGCGGCGGCGCACGCGCTGGGGCTGCCCGACGAGGTGGGCCGGGTAGGAGCGCGCATTTTCGAGGAACGCCGCGACGCACTACTGTCGGCGCTGCGTGACCTGGGCTGGGAAGTCCAGACCCCGCAGGCGAGCATGTACGCCTGGGCGCAGGTGCCGGGGCTGCGCGACAGTGTGGCTTTTGCTGTGCGCGCCGCCGAGGAGACCGGCGTGGTGGTGAGTCCGGGGCAGGCGTTTGGCGAGCGCGGCGAAGGCTTCGTGCGCTTTGCGCTGGTGCAGCCGCCGGAGGTGCTGCGGGGGGCGGCGGCGAAGTTGGGTGAGGTGGGGGTTTAAGGCGTGGGGAAAAGACCCCTCACCCCTTGCTTCGCAAGGCCCTCTCCCCGGGGAGAGGGTCAAAAAAGCGCCGGAGAGGCGAGGGGCTCTCAGGCATACACCGCAAAAACCCTTACCCCCCCATCTTCAGCACCCGCACCCGCCCCGTCAGCGCGTCGAAGGTCCAGAGTTTGCCCCGCAGCGGCTCGCCCACGCCGCCGAGAACGAGCAGGGCTTGCAGCGCCATCAGGTCGCCCACGAGGTTGGGCACCGGCCCGAGCACGCCGAGTTCGTCACAGGAGCTGTCGTCTTCCGGGGTGGGAAACACGTCGCGCAGGCCGAGGTGCGGGCCGAAGACGCTGCACAGGCCGCTGACCCCGCTGGCAGCGCCCCACACCCACTCGCGGCCCAGTTCGCGGCAGGTGTCGGCGATGAGGTAGCGGGTTTCAAAGTTGTCGGTGGCGTCCACCGTCAGGTCGTGCGCGGCGATGAGCGTGGGGGCGGTCTCCGGCGTCAGCGCTGGCGCGGCCTGGATCTGCACGAACGGATTGACCCCCTGGGCGACGGCGCAGGCGGTTTCGGCTTTGGAGCGCCCCACATCGGCGGTGCGGTAGAGCTGCTGGCGGTGCAGGTTGGTGACGGACACGGTGTCGCCGTCGGCCACCGTGAGCGCCCCCACCCCAGCCCCCGCGAGCTGGCGAATGACCGGGCCGCCAAGCCCCCCCGCGCCGACGACGAGGACACGGGCGGCCCGGAGCTTTTCCTGCGCTCCGGCCTCCGCCCACTCCGGCACCAGCAGGGGGCGGGAGACGCGGCGCAGTTCTTCGCGGGTGAGGGTCATGGCGTGCAGGATAGGCGGCGGGCGGGACTGTCCCGTGCCCTTCTGCACGTTTTCTCCACCTTTCGGCAGATGTCATCGGTCACAGGCGTCACCGGGCACAGGCGTCACCAGTCACAGGGGCCTCTACTACAATGCGGGCTGTGGTTTCGCTCGCCGTGGTTTTCGTGCTGTCTTACCTGCTGGGGTCGCTGGTGGCGGGCGTGCTGTACTCGCGCGGGCGCGGCGAGGACATCCGGGGGCGCGACCTGCCCGGTGGCAGCGGCACCTACCGGCAGTACGGCAAGGGCGCGGCGGCGGCGGTAACGCTGGCCGACATTCTCAAGGGCGCGGCAGCCGTGGGGCTGGCGCTGTGGCTCGCGCCGCAAGCCCTTCCCCTGGCAACGGCGCTGGCGACCTTCGGGGTCGTGTTCGGGCACTGTTACCCGGTGTGGTTCGGTTTCCGGGGGGGCGGCGGCATCGCGCCTTTTCTGGGGGCCATGCTGGTGGTCGCGCCCTGGACGCTGCTGGCGACGGTGACCTTCGCGCTGGCCCTCATTCCGCTGTACCGGGCGACGCTGCAACCCCGGCTGCGGCTCAACGCGATTCCCTTCGCCACGGTGGTGGCGGTGCCGGTGGGTCTGCTGATCGCCTCGCGCCTCGGCGGCGGGGCCGAGTTTCTGGCCGGCAGCGCGGCGATGGGCATACGCGCCGTGCATCTGCTGGCGGAGCAGCGGGCATGAAGCGGACCCTGTTGCTGCTCGCGCTGGCCCTGGGCGGCACGGCGAGCGCCGAAGTGCGGGTGGACGGGCAAACGGTGCGGGTGCTGTCGGGCGAGCAGGTGACGTGGCAGTGGACCTTCGCGCCAGCGCTGGGGCAAGTAAGCCGCCCGGTGCGGCTGGACAACCAGAACTACGTGGCGGTGGGGCCGGTGGTCTACGCCCTGAGCGACGAAGGCCGCGTGCTGGGCCGCGCCGACCTGCCGGGGCCGGTGACTTCGCTCGACAGTTCCGGGGGCGCGGTGCGCGTGACGGTGGGGGGCGCGGGCCGCAGCGAACGCCTGACGCTGGGCGACCCGACCGGCGACGCACTGCCGGTGGAGGAGCGGGTGGTGTTTACGCCCGACCCGGCGGTGACCGGCTGGCTGGCCCGCTTTGCCGACGCGCTGCCGGCGCAGGAGCTGACCCGCGCGGGGGCGCAGTTTCCGGCCAATCCCTTTATCGCGCTGCGCGAGGCAGAGGCGGCCAAGACCCGCGGCGACGACTACGCGGCGCTGAGCGCGGTGCGCCGGGCGCTGGGGGTCAGCGTGCCCTTTCCGGCGGGGACACAGCTCGCGGCGCGGCTGGACCGGGCGGGCTTTCCGGCGGCGGCCAATCTGGCGCTCGACCGGGCCAAACGCGACGCGGCGGCGCGTGGGCTCGACCCCGCCGTGCCGGTCAGCCGCGCGGCCCTGTTCGCCTACGGCAACCCGAGCGGCTACGTAGGCACGCTGCTCGCGCAAAACCGCCTGCCCCGCGCCGAGGTCTGGATGAGCTTTCTGCGCGAGCTTTACCCCCGCTTCGAGGGAGGCGACGCGCTCTACCGCCGCTACGCCGACGTGCTCGACGCCCAGGGCCGCGCCGGGGAGGCCGAGGAGTGGCGGCAATTCGCCCGCTCGTTGCGCGAAGGCACGCTCTACAACCTCGGGCCCAATGACACCCGCGTGCTGCGCGATGTGGCGCGGCTGGCGACCTTTGCGCTGCTGCTGGCGCTGCTCGCCGCCGTGCTGACTCTGAGCGCGCGGGCGTGGCCGACTCAGCGGCAGGACCTCGCCGCGCTGGGAGGCCGCTGGCGGTCGTGGCGTCGGCCCCCCCAGCGGCTGCGGCGCACGGCGCTCGCTTACGCCTCGTTCAGCGAACGGCTGCTGCTGGTCACGCTGGCGGCGGCGCTGCTCACGGCGCTCGGCGGCTGGCAGTGGGCCAACCTGACCGGGCGGGCGTTGCAGGCCCCCGCGCTCGGCACCGGCACCTACAGCGCCAGCCTCGCTCTGCCCAGCACGGGTGACGCCGACCCGCAGCCCGTCGCCGCGACTTATCTGCTTTCCGGCCTGGGGGCGCAACTCGACGGTGACCTCGCCGCCGCCCGCACGCTCTATGGCCGCGCCGGCGACGATGCCTGCGCCCTGAACAACCTGGGAGCCATCGCCCAGAGCCGCGACGACCTGCCGCAGGCCCGCACCCTCTACCAGCAGGCCCTGGCACTTCAGCCTGACCTCAGCGCCCCCGCCTACAACCTGGGCCGCAACCCGGCCACGCCCGAAACCGCTTTTCAGCGCACCTACCGCCCCGGCCAGCCCCGGCTGTGTTACCCCGAGCGCCGCGACCTCGCCCGCAGCGTGAGCGGCGACCTCGGCAGCGTGCTGCGGCAGACGGTGACCGACCCGCTCGGCTTCCTGACCGAGCGCCGCCCCGCCACCCGGCTGAACTGGGCGCTGCTCGCCGCGCTGCCGCTGATCGGCGCCCTGCTGGTGCTGCTGCTCATTCCGCGCGCCGCTTCCGCTGGGCGACTGGGGCGGCCCGCCGCGTTCCGGCTGCTCGCCGTGCTGTTTCCCGGTGCGGGGCTGCTCGGCAACGCCTGGGGCGGCGTGCTGCTCGTCGCCTGGGCCGGAGTGGTCGTCGCGCTGCTCGCCCGCTGGCTGCCTTTTCCTGCCTTGCCCCTTCAGACGGCGGCGGTTCGGAGTGCGCTGTGGCTGGCCCTCGGCGCCCTGTATGTGCTGAACGTGCTGGCCCTGCTGCTCATCGAGGCCGCGCACGCCCGGCGGCGACGGCTGCGTGAGCTGGAAGCCTGAGTGCGCCATCTGACGGATGCGCCGCTCCGGACCCGCCACCGATACTGCCCGCCTATGCCCACCGACCTGAGGTTCCCCGCGCCCGACGGCGTCATGTTTCAGACCCGCGCCACGCTGATTTGTGTTCAGGACAACAGGTTGCTCACCTGCTGGGACGAGCGTTTTCCAGATTTTTTCGCCTTGCCCGGCGGCGCGGTTCAGACTGGCGAAAGCTCAGCGGCGGCGGCCCAGCGCGAGTGGCACGAGGAAACCGGGCTCCGGGCAGACGTGACCCGCTGCGCCACGCTGGAACGCTTCTTCCACTGGGAAGGGCGTGAACGTCACGAGTTCGGGTTCTTCTTCCGGGTGGAGTTGACTGGAGAGCTGCCCGCCACCGTGCTGGATAATCCGCACGTCTTTTTTCGCTGGCTTGCCGTGGACGCCCTGGACGACCACACCCTTTATCCCCGCTGCGTGCCCCAGCTTTTGCGCCTCCCTGCCGGCGAAATCGGGCATTTCGTGACGGACGAGCGGGCATGAAGCGCGTCTTGATTGTCGGCAGCCCCGGCGCGGGCAAAAGCACCTTTGCCAAAAAACTGGCGGCACGAACGGGTTTGCCGCTCACCCATCTGGACGACCTGTACTGGAACGCGGGCTGGGAAAAAGTCGAGCGGGATGTGTGGCTGAAGCGCTTGCAGACCGCGCTGGACGGCGACGCCTGGATTATGGACGGCAACTACGGGAGCACACTTGACCGGCGGGCCGCCCGCGCTGACACAGTAATTTTCTTTGTGCCGCCGCGTGAACTTTGCCTGTTGCGGATGCTCCGGCGCGAGCTGAGCGGACAGCACCCCCACATCGCCGGGTTGCGGCCCCGCCTGCCGGACTGGGAATTCGTGCGCTATACCTGGACTTATCTGCGCAAGGTACCGCAGATGCTGGAAACATTGGCACAGCACTGGCACCTACGGCTTGTTCTGGTCAGGAGCGACAGAGAGGCGCGGCAGCTCCTCAAACGAGGCTAAAGTCCTGTGGCCTTTCTTAACACGCCCTTCGGCTTACGCGCTGCTGCGCGATGTCTGGGACTTTCCGCCGCAGGCCGACTGGCAACTCGCGCAGCTCCGCACGGTGCCGGGGCTGCGGCTGGTGGTCCTGAAAAGTGACGCCGACATAAACAACTTTCTGGAGCAAATCCAATGACCGAACAGGCCCAGTACCGCGACCCCCGCCTCGTCATCCTCTACGACCGGCTCAACCGCTGGGGCGCCGATGACGACTTTTTCCTCGCGCTGGCGAACGAGACGCCGGGGTGCCGCCTGCTCGACCTCGGCTGCGGCACCGGACGCCTGACCACTGCCCTGGCGCGGGCTGGGCACCAGGTCACCGGCCTTGAACCGGCCCGCGCCTCATTGGAGGTGGCGCAGCGCAAGCCGGGGGCCGAAGCGGTGTGCTGGTTACAGGGCAGCGCGCAGGACGCCCCCACGGCGGCCTTCGACCTCTGCCTGATGACCGCGCATGTCGCGCAGGTCTTTGTGGAAGACGACGCGTGGCAGGACGTTTTGCAACACATTCACCGCGCCCTCGTTCCCGGCGGGCGACTGTCCTTCGACATGCGCGACCCGGCGGCGCGGGCGTGGGACACCTGGGATTCGGCGGGCAAGCGCGAGCGGCTGACCCTGCTGGACGGCAGCGAAGCCGAAACGTGGTGCGACGTGCTGGACGTAGCCGGCCCTATAGTCTCTGGTCCAGTGGTTCACTTTGCCGAGCACACCCGCTTTTTGCCGGGTCAGGACGTGCTCACCTCAACCTCCCGTCTGCGCTTTCGCCGTGAGGACGAATTGCGGGCCAGTCTGCAGGCCGCCGGTTTTGCTGTGGAGCAGGTCTACGGCGGCTGGCACGGCGAGCCGGTGGGCACGGGTTGCGGAGAACTGGTGGTCGTGGCGCGCAGGCCGGGGTAACGCGGCTCCATCCGCCATTCCGCTTACCTTCCTCCTTACGCTGTGGGCGTAAACTGTTGGCAGACGTTCAGACTCTGTTTGAACCTTTGCCCTGTGTTTGCCTTGCCCACCGTTGCCGCCGCACCCTGGAGGTTGTCATGCTCAAAGTCCGCTCCGAATTCAAACCGTCCGGCGACCAGCCCACCGCCATCGCGTCCCTGGTGGACGGACTGGAAAGTGGGCTGAGGTATCAGACCCTGCTGGGCGCGACGGGCACCGGCAAGACCTACTCCATGGCGAAAGTCATCGAGGAAGTGCAGCGCCCCGCCCTGATCATGGCGCCCAACAAGATTCTGACCGCGCAGCTCGCCTCCGAGTTCCGCGAGTTCTTCCCCGACGCCGCCGTCGAGTTTTTCATCTCCTACTACGACTACTACCAACCCGAAGCATACGTGCCCGGCAAAGACCTCTTCATCGAGAAAGACGCCAGCGTCAACCAGGAAATCGAGAGATTGCGCCACTCCACCACCCGCAGCTTGCTTACCCGGCGCGACACCATCGTGGTGGCGTCGGTGTCGTGCATCTACGGCCTGGGCGACCCCAAGGAATACACCGCGCTCAACGCCATTGTGAAAAAGGGCGGCGTGATGCCGCGCGACGAGCTGCTCGGGCGGCTGGTCAACATGCAGTACGAGCGCAACGACATCGAGCTGATGCCGGGGCGCTTCTCGGTCAAGGGCGAGACGGTGACGGTGTGGCCCGCCTACGACGAGCAGCCGCTCCGCATCGAACTGTGGGGTGACGACGTGGAGCGCATCAGCGTGGTGCATCCGCTGACCGGCGAGCGGCTGGGCGACCTCGACGCCACGGTGGTCTACCCCGCCAAGCACTACGTGAGCAGCGCGGGCAACATCGAGCGCGCCATCGGGAGCATTCAGCAGGAACTCGACGAGCGGCTGGAATATTTTCACTCGGTGGGCAAGTTGCTCGAGGCGCAGCGGCTCAAGGAGCGCACCCTCTACGACCTGGAGATGCTCAAGGTGCTGGGCTACTGCTCGGGCATCGAGAACTACTCGCGCCACATCGATGGCCGCGCGCCGGGCGCCACACCCTACACCATGCTCGACTACTTTCCCGACGACTTCATCACCTTCATCGACGAGTCGCATGTCACCGTGCCGCAAATCGGCGGGATGGCGAACGGCGACCGCGCGCGCAAGCAGACGCTGGTGGACTACGGCTTCCGGCTGCCCTCGGCGATGGACAACCGCCCACTGAACTTCGAGGAGTTCCTGAGCAAGACCGGGCAAACGGTGTTCGTGTCGGCCACCCCCGGCCCCTTCGAGAACCAGGTCAGCGACAGCGTGGCCGACCAGATTATTCGCCCGACCGGGCTGGTGGACCCCGAGGTGACCATCCGGCCCATTCAGGGGCAAATCGAAGACCTGCTGGGGCGGGTGCGCGAGCGGACGGCGGCGGGCGAGCGCACGCTGGTCACCACCCTCACCAAGCGGATGTCCGAAGACCTGACCGAGTACCTGCTGGAAAAGGGCGTCAAGGCGCGGTATCTGCACTCGGACATCGACTCGGTGGAACGTCAGGTGATTATCCGCGACCTGCGCCTGGGGCATTACGACGTACTGGTGGGCATCAACCTGCTGCGTGAGGGGCTCGACCTTCCCGAAGTCTCGCTGGTCGCCATTCTGGACGCCGACAAGCCGGGTTTCCTGCGTTCGGACCGCGCCCTCATCCAGACCATTGGCCGCGCCGCCCGCAACGTGAACGGCGAGGTGATCTTGTACGCCGACGTGGTGACACCCGCCATGCGCTTTGCGATGGACGAAACCGCCCGCCGCCGCGAAAAGCAGCTGGCCTACAACGAGGAGCACGGCATCACCCCGCGCACCGTCATCAAGGGCGTGCGCGACGTGATTCGCGGTGAGGAACTGGAAGGCGAAATCAGCAGTGAGAACGTCTCGGGCGACCGCGACAGCCTGACCGCGCAGCTCACCGACCTCGAACTCGACATGTGGCAGGCGTCCGAGGCGATGGACTTCGAGAAGGCCGCCAGTCTGCGCGACCAGATTCGCGCCATCGAAGCCAAGCTCCAGGGCAAGGAGTTCAAGCAGGCGACGGTGCCGGGGCAGAAGGCACGGCGGAAAGGGCGGCGCTGAGCATGGGGCGGGGGGCGAAGTGGCTTCCCGCCGCACTGATTGCCCTCATCTTTCTGGTGGTGGCGCTGGTGTGGGGCATGACCGGGCCGACAGCGGTGGTATTAGCGCTTTGCTTTCTGGCTGCCGTGCTCTCCGCCTCCCAGCGCTGCTAAGCAGGGGCCACTCTGCTGCTTGAATGGGCCCCAATCGCCTCAGAGGCATAGCTGAACACCCAGGGGCGCAGCGTGCAGAAAGCGGGCAGAGGGGGCTTTGTCCTAAATCACTCGCCGCTCCGGCAGGCTTTGGCCCCGGCTCAGGCGGTGTTCGAGTGCCCTTACCGCGCGGGTCAGCGTGAAGGTCAGCACAAAGTAGATGACGGCCAGCACGGCGTAGACCTCGAACTGACGGTAAGTGGCGTTGGTGATGTAACGCCCCTGGCTGAACAGCTCCTGCAAGGTGACGGCGCTCGCCAGGCTGCTGCCCAGAATCAGGCTCACGAACTCGTTGCCGAGCGCGGGCAGCGCCACCCGCCACGCCTGCGGCAGTACCACGAAGCGCAGCGCTTGCCCCCGCGAGAGGCCCAGGCTACGGGCCGCCTCAATTTGTCCCGCAGGCACACTTCCCAGCCCGCCGCGCACAATTTCAGACGTGTAGGCCGCGCTGTACAGTCCCAGCGCCAGCACCGCCGCCGGGAAGCCCGCGAGCGTGAGGCCGAGCGTGGGCAGCCCGAAGTAGATGACGCTCAGCAGCACGATGAGCGGAATGCCGCGCACCACCTCGACATAAATGTTTCCTATTGGGCCGAGCAGCGGCACCCGGTAAACCCGCACCAGCCCCAACGCAGTACCGACCACCACTGAGACGACCAGTGCACACAGGCTGACCGCCAACGTGACACCCAACCCCGAGAGCAGCAGCTGGGGGTAGTCGCCGGAGAGGGCCGTCTGGAAGCCAGTCAGCAGATCAGTCATGCCGCCGGGCTTACTTCTGGACAATCCATTTGTTGAGCAGCTTCTGGTACTCACCGCTCCTCTTCAGGCGGGCGAGCGTTCGGTTGGCGGCGGCGGCGAGGTCGCTGCCCTTCCTAAAGACCATGCCGTAGTCCTCAGCGACCAGCACGGCTCCGGCCTTGTCGAACTGTCCTGGCAGGCGCTTTTTCAGGTCGTTCACGGTGGGCGCGTCCCCAATTAGCGCAGCGATGCGGCCTGAACGCACATCTGCCAGCCCCGCAGCAAAGTCGTCATAGACCTTGATAGTGGCTCCCCTGGGTTTAAGGGTCTGCTCGGCGGCGTATTGCCCAGTCGTGTTCGCCTGTACGCCCACCGTCTTGCCCTTCACGTCGGCGGGCCAGGTGAACTTGCCCGGGTTACCGCTCCGGACAATAAACACCTGAGCGCTGCGGTAGTAGGGCTGGCTGAACGTCACCACTGTGGCGCGCTCAGGCGTAATGGTGATGCCGCTCATGGCCACGTCCACCCGGCCCGACGTGACCGCCTGCGGCATCAACGCTCCAAACCCGACAGGCCGAATCTCCAGCCGCACGCCGAGGTCATGGGCCACAGCGCGGGCGATGTCGATGTCGAAGCCCTGGACCTGGCCGTCTGATCCCTTGAACTCGAAGGGGGCGAAGGTGGGGTCTGTTCCCAGGACCAACGTGCCCTTTTTTTTCACCTCTGCCACCGAGGCCGCTCCCGCAGAACAGGAGATGGAAGCCAGGACAAGCAGTAAGGCGGCGGACAGGCGCTTCATCCACCCAGAATAGCGGTTCAGACGCCTCCCCACGTTCCGGACAAGACCCAAGGGCAGTTAAACCTCCTCGACTGCGGCGCGCCACGTGGGCGAACGAAAATGCGGAGGCTGGCCGCCGAAAGTGTTTCTTCATTCCCTCTCCCCCGGCGGCGCAGGAGGCAGCACGAAAGCAGTCGTATGGCACGGCATCGGCGACATTCGCCTGGACGACGTTCCCGAACCCAAGATCGAGGCCCCCACTGACGCCATCGTGCGGCTCACCGCCAGCGCGATTTGCGGCACCGACCTGCATTTCATTCGCGGGACGATGAGCGACATGGTGCCCGGCACGATTCTGGGCCACGAGGGCGTGGGCATCGTGGAGGCGGTCGGCCCCGAGGTCCGCAACTTCGTGCCCGGCGACCGGGTGGTCATTCCTTCCTCGGCGTCGTGCGGGTACTGCCCCCCCTGCCGCGAGGGCAACACCTCGCAGTGCGACAACGCCAACCCCAACGGCCCTTCGGCGGGCACCGCGTTTTACGGCGGCCCCAAGAGCAGCGGCCCGCTCAACGGGATGCAGGCCGAGAAGGTGCGCGTGGTGTACGCCAACTCCAGCCTCGTCAAGCTGCCCGACAACGTGTCCGACGACCAAGCCATCATGATTTCCGACATCTTCCCGACGGCCTACTTCGGCGCCGAAATTGCGGGCGTCAAGACCGGCAGCGTGGTCGTGGTGCTGGGCTGCGGGCCGGTGGGCCAGTTCTCGATCATCAGCGCCAAGCTGCTCGGCGCGACCCGCGTCATCGCGGTGGATCGGCTGGATGACCGCCTGGACATGGCCCGTAAGAACGGCGCCGAGGTCATCAACTTCGAGAAGGAAGACCCGGTGGAAGCGGTCAAGAAGCTGACGGGTGGCCTGCTCGCCGACTGCGTGATTGACGCGGTGGGGGTGGACGCCCAGCACGCGCACGCTGGCCCCGCCAAGCCCGACGCCGAAAAAGAGCAGAAGTTCGAGCAGGAAGTGCAGGAAGTCGCCCCAGATGCCAAGCCGGAAAAAGACGGCCAGTGGACCCCCGGCGACGCGCCTTCGCAGGCCAGCGAGTGGGCCATCGAGATGACCAAGAAGGCCGGTCAGATCGGCATCATCGGCGTGTACTCACCCCAGATGACCACCTACCCCATCGGCAAGGCCATGAATAAGAACCTCACCATCCGCATGGGCAACTGCAACCACCGCGCCATCATTCCGGGTCTGGTGGACCTCGTCGCGGCGGGCGTGGTGGACCCGGCCCGCGTCCTGACCGAGCACGAGCACCTCGGCAGCGCGATTGAGGCTTTCGAAGCCTTCGACAAGCGGCAGCCGGGCTGGATCAAGGTCGAGTTGGAGCCGCAAGCAGGCTAAGGACAAAGCAGCAATAGCAAAGCGGCGCCCTGACACGAGCGCTGCTTTTTGCTGCCTGGAAATGTCGGGGCTTCAGCCCACGCCCGGTCCCATACCATCCGCTTTTCCGCTGATTTCCGGCCTCTGGCGCGGCAGCAGCAGGTTCGCCACGATGCCGACGAGCGCTGCGAGCGCCATCCCGTGCAGTTCGAGTTTGGTGCCCGCCACGTTCAGCGGAAAGCTCGCCCCGCCGAGGCCCAGCACCAGAATCAGGCTGACAATAATCAGGTTGCGGCTGTGGGCGAAGTCCACCTGCGCCTCGGCCAGCGTGCGGATGCCGACCGAGGCGATCATGCCGAACAGCAGGATGGACACGCCGCCGAGGACGCCTTGCGGCAGCCCCTGCAAAACGGCGGCCAGCTTGGGCGAGCAGCCGAAGAGAATGGCGAACACTGCGCCGATCTGAATCACGCGGGGGTCGTACACACGGGTCAGCGCGAGCACCCCGGTGTTCTCGGCGTAGGTGGTCGCGGCGGGCCCACCCATCACCGCGCTGCTCATGTTGGCGATGCCGTCGGCGAGCAGGGTGCGCGAGAGCCCCGGATTCGCCAGAAAGTTCTTGCCGACGACCCGCCCGTTGACCACCACGTCGCCCACGTGCTCGATGAAGGTCACGATGGCGACCGGCGCGATGATGGCGACCGCCCGCCAGTCGAGCGCCGGACCGTGAAACGGCGGCAGCCCCAGCAGCGGCGCGGCGGCGATGTCGGCCAGCGCTTTGGCGCCCACCTGTCCGGTTGCCAGCGCCACGAGGTAGCCCGTCACCACGCCGATCAGGATGGGAATCATCCGGAACAGCCCGCGCCCGTAGATGCTGGCGATGATGGCCGCGAGCAGCGTGACCAACGCCAGCCCCCAGTTCGTTTTCGCCTGATCCACCGCCACGCTGCTCAGCCCCAGTCCGATCACGATAATCACCGGCCCCGTCACCACCGGCGGAAACACCCGCAGCAGCCGCTCGGTGCCGAACAGTTTGACCAGCCCCGAAAACAGGACATACATCAGCCCCGCCGCAATGAGGCCCCCCGCCGCCGCTGCCGGGCCCATCTCCTTGATGACCAGCGCCGTCGGCGCGATAAAGGCGAACGAACTCCCCAGGAAAATCGGCACCTGCCCGCGCGTGAGCAGGTGAAAAATCAGCGTGGCGACCCCGGCCCCGAACAGCGCCACCGAGGGCGACAACCCCACCAGAATCGGCACCAGCACCGTGGACCCGAACATGGCGATGGAATGCTGCAACCCCAGCACCACCCGGCGCTGCGGCGGGAGATCGGGAAGGGGGGGCGGCGCGGCAGTCTGCGTCATGGGGAAAGTGTAGTGGGCAGGGGGAGGAGACGAGAGACAGAAACATGCTTCTGCTGTGGCCTTCTTTTCGCTGCTCCACGTCCAACGGAGAAACGCAGAACGCCAGGGCCGTCGTGCACGAAGTGCGCGGGCCTCGCGTCTGTAGAAATCACGAGCATCCAGACCACCCCACGCACTTGAGGAACACTGACCTGCACGCGCCATCACCGCAAGGTGCATAGCGCCAGCGTTAAGCCCCCTGCCCCTCTGGGGTAGGGGGTTTGGGGGCGGGGCAAAAAGCTAAAGCCGAAGTTCTCACCCCTCCACCCCCGCCCCAATCCCGTACCCTCTACCCCATGAATGCCAAAGGCGACCTGATTGCCCGCCTCGTGTCCCTGGGACTGGGAACCCCCACCTTCGAAGCCGAAGCCCACGGCCCCGCCCACGAACGCACCTTCCACGTCAAGGTCTGGTCGAGCGGACAGGTCATTGCCACCGCCGAGGGCCGCACCAAAAAGGACGCCGAACGCCTCGCCGCCGAACTCGCCCTGCGTGAACTCGATGGCTCGGACGCGCCTCCTGTGCCCGCAGCCCCGGCGACCCCCATCGCCCAGCAGAGCGAACCCTGGCCGATCTACGCGCAGGTGCTCGCTGAGGCGGTGGAAGCCGCGATGGAATTTGCCCGCGAGGACGCCACTCTGGACGAGGTGCGCCGCGACGCCGGACGCTTTTACCGCGAACTGCTGGCCGACCTCGGGCACGGCCCCGACGCCTGAGCGTGCCCACGTCCCGTCCCAGGGGAATCCACCAGGGCGCCGCCGCCGAGGCCCGCGCCGCCGCGCATCTCGAAAGCCTCGGGCGCGAAATCGTGCGGCGCAACTACCGCATTCCGGGCGGCGAGATCGACCTCGTGAGCCGCGAGCCGGGCGGCACCCTGGTCTTCACCGAGGTCCGGCAGCGGCGGCAGGCCCGCTACGGCAGTGCGCTCGACAGCGTGACCCCGCGCAAGCTGGCCCTGATGCACCGCGCCGCGCTCGAGTACCTGACGCGAGAGTGTGGCCGCGACGACCTCCCCTGCCGCCTCGAAGTCCTGACGATTGAGGGCGAGGCGGACACGGGCGAACTGCGCTTGCTGGCCGTGGAGGGCTAGGGAAGCGCCCCTACTTCCGCCGAAACGCGAGCGCCAGCAGAAAAATAGCCGTGTTCACCAGCACGATGGTCGCCCCCGGCGCGGTGTCGAGGTAATAACTGGCATACAGCCCACTGACCCCGCCGAGGATGCCCAGAGCGGCGGCGAGCAGCATCATGGTCCGCAGGCTCCGCGAGAGCAGGCGGGCGGCGGCGCTGGACGTGATCAGCAGGCTGACGCTGAGGGTGGTCCCCACGAGCTGCACCGTCAGCACCACCACCAGCCCGATCAGCACCAGCAGCAGGTTGTTCAGCCGCGTGACCGGCAGCCCCACCGTCCGCGCCTCGGTGGGGTCGAAGGAAGCGAGCAGCAGCTCCTTCTGAATCGCCGTGAGCAGCCCGCCTACCCCCAGCGTGACCGCCAGGGCGCCCCACAGGTCGGCGGGGGTCACGCCCAGCGGGTTGCCGATCAGGAAATTGCTGAGGTCGGACGTGAAGGTGGGGGCCCGCGACAGCAGCACGATGCCCAGCGCGAACATCCCCACGAAGACGATGCCGATGGCGCTGTCCTGTTTCAGCCCACTGCGACGTCCGATCCAGCCGATGCCCAGCGCCGTGAGCACCGCCGCAATCGCCGCGCCGAGCAGCAGGTTGCCCTTGAGGAGAAAGGCAGAGACGATGCCCGGCAGCACCGCGTGGCTCATCGCGTCCCCGATGTAACTCAGCCCGCGCAGCACCACCCAGGCGCCGATCAGCGCGCACAGGATGCTCACGAGGCTCACCGCGAGCAGCGCCCGGACAAAGAAATCGAATTGCAGCGGGTCGGTCAGCCAGTGCATGTTCAGGGGGCCCCCGCCGCGCCCGGCCCGCCGCCCGTGAAGGTCGCCTCCACGTTCTGCGGCGTGTACACCGCGTCCGGCGTGCCGTCGGCAATCACCCGGCGGTTGATGAGGACAATCCGGTCACACCAGCGCCGGGCCTGTTCGAGGTCGTGCGTCACCATCACCACGGCGCGGCCCTGGTCGGCCTGTCTCCGCAACAAGGCCATGAGCTGTTCCTGCGTGGTCACGTCCACCCCAGTCAGCGGTTCGTCGAGCAGCAGCAGGTGCCCTTGCCGCGCCAGCATTCGGGCAAGCAGCACCCGCTGACGCTGGCCCCCCGAGAGCGCGCCGATGTGACGGCTCCGCAGGTCGTACACGCCGGTTTCGCGTAGCGCGTCCTCCACGATCTGCCGGTCACGGGGCCCCGGCCAGCGCAGCCAGCCGAGCCGCCCGGTGCGGCCCATCATCGCCGTGTCCCAGACCGTGACGGGAAAGCCCCAGTCCAGCGTCTGCTGCTGCGGCACGTAGGACAGGCAGGTGCGGGGGCTGTGGCCGGGGTCGAAGGTCACCCGGCCCTCATAGTCGGTCAGCAGCCCCGCCAGGGCGCGCAGAAGGGTGCTTTTGCCCGCGCCGTTGGGGCCGATCACGGCAGTGAACTGCCCGGCCTCGAACCGCAGGGTGGCGTTCTCAAGGGCCACCTGCGAGCCGTAGCGCACTGTCAGTCCCTCCACCCCGAGCATCGCCGCAGGCTAGCAGAGAAATGCGAATTGCATATCAAATACTGCTCACGCCTCGCCCAGCGGGGAACTGTCCAGCGCCGCACCGAACAGCCCCGCCTGCCGCTGCCGCCACACATCCAGCGCCTTGTGGTCCAGCCGCGAGAGGGCCGCGCCCCGGACCGGCTGCCGGGGCCGGTCCGCCTCGGCGCGGTAGACCTCCACCGACAGGCGGCGGTGCGTCATGCCGTGCTGCACAGTGCCAAGACACTCTTTCACCTCGGCGCCCAGGCGAGCTTGCAGACGGGCCAGAGCATCCGCTGCCGTCTCCCGCGCCCCGATTTCTTCCAGCGGCAAACCGAACAACCCGCCCAGCAGCGAGCCCTCCCGCTTTTCCAGCAC